>NZ_JBFARO010000029.1:0-88956 GCF_040677125.1 Actinomadura sp. NPDC049382 | reverse complement strand
GCCCGTCGGCTGAGATGTGAGATCGCGAGCATCGATGAGGACTGGTGACCCGGCCCGCTTGCCGCGCGCGGTCGGGCCGGGCCCGACACCGGTCAGCGACGACAGCAGGCCCGGCTCCCAGGGCGGGGTGTGCGGCACGGGAACTCCTCCATGTAGTGATTACTACAGAGCTTAACCGTGACACCAGTCACCCGGAGAACGCAACTCGGCCCAGACTTGGAGATCTACGCCGGGACACTTGCCTTCCCCGGAGTAAGCGTTCTACGGTTCCGTGTAGTGAGTGTTACAGAGATGCGGGTCACGCCATCCCCCCGCGCTCTCCCCTACCGAAGGAACTGACGCCGATGACCGTCCTGGACGAGGTCCGCCGGCTGGAGCCGGAGTTTCGCGCCGAGGAGGACCTGTCGGCCGCGCAGCGTTCGCTGACCGGCCGCGCCTTCACGCACATGCAGGAGACCGGCCTCATGCGCGGCCTCCAGCCCAAGCGCTGGGGCGGCGCCGAACTGTCCCTCCGCGAGCACCTCACGAGCGTCTACGAGCTCGGCCGGATCGCGCCCTCGGCGGGCTGGGTCGCCGGCGTCATGGGCTCGCACCCGTGGCAGATCGCCCTCTTCCCCGAGGAGACGCAGGCCGAGGTCTGGGAGTCCGACCCCGACTGGAACGCCTCCTCGTCCTACGCCCCCACCGGCAAGATCGAGCCGGTCGACGGCGGCTACCGCGTCTCCGGCCGCTGGTCGTTCTCCTCCGGCTGCGACCACGCGCAGGGCGTCATCCTCGGCGGGTTCGCCGGGAAGGTCGAGGTCGCGCCGGGCGTCGAGGTGCCGAACTACGGGTCCGCGCTGCTGCACCGCGACCAGTACGCCATCGAGGACACCTGGCACGTCGGCGGCTCGCGCGGCACCGGCAGCAAGGACATCGTCGTCGCCGACGCCTTCATCCCCGCGCGGCGCTTCCTGTCCAGCCCGCTCTACGAGTACAACCCCGACCGTCCCGCGCCCGGCATGGAGACCAACCCCTCCGCGCTCTACAAGGTGCCGTGGGCGGTCATGTTCAACCTCGTCCTCGTCGCGCCGATGCTCGGCCTCGCCCGCCGCGTCCTGGACGACTGGACGTCCGACACCGCCGTCCGCAAGGCGAACTGGGGCGGCACCTACGCCGACGACCCGCTGATGCAGATGCACCTGGCCGAGGCCGAATGGGTGCACGACGCGGCCGTCATGAAGATGTACGACGCGATCGACACGATCACCGAGGCCGCCGAGGCCGGCGTGTACCTGGAGAAGCGGCAGCGGGCCCGGCTGCGCTGGAACATCACCAAGGGCTGCCAGGAGACCGGCTTCGCGATCAACAAGCTGATGCGGGTCGCCTCCGGCCGCACGGTCTTCGTCGACCACCCGCTGCACCGCCTCTACCAGGACGTCATCGCCGAACTCGGCCACGCGTTCCTCGTCTCCGACGGCGTCGGCCAGTACTACGGCGCCGCCCTCCTCGACTCGTCCGCACCGGAGGTCATGCTGTGATTTCGCAACTCGCCTACCTGGGGATCGCGTCGCCGAAGGCGGAGGAGTGGCGGGACTACGCCACCCGGCTGCTCGGCGCGGTCGTCGCCGGGGACGGCCCGGACGGCGCCGTCCGGGTCAAGGTCGACGACAAGGGCTACCGCATCGCCGTCCACCCCGCGGAGCAGGACGAGTTCCGCTACGCCGGGTGGGACTGCGGCAACGAGACCGAGCTCCGCGCGTACGTCGCCGAGCTGCGCGGCAAGGGCGTCGAGGTGCACGACGGCGGCGCCGGCGAGGTCGAGGAGCGGCAGGTCGCCGAGCTGTACTGGTTCACCGACCCGTTCGGCAACCGGCACGAGCTGCTGTGGGGCCAGTTCTCCCAGCCGAACTCGTTCTTCCCCGGACGCCCCATGCGCGGCCGGTTCGTCACCGGGGACCTCGGCCTCGGGCACATCGTGCTGATCGTCCCCGACCTGGCGAAGGCCGACGCGTTCTACGCCGACACGCTCGGCTTCCGGCTGTCGGACCGGGTGAAGAGCGACATCTTCAACCTGCGCTTCTACCACTGCAACGGCCGCCACCACTCCCTCGCGGTCGCCGAGATCCCCGGCATGACCGGCATCAACCACCTGATGCTGGAGGTCGAGTCGTTCGACGACCTCGGCACCGCGATCGACCTGTTCACCGCCGACCCGGAGCGGGAGATCCTGCTGTCGCTCGGGCGGCACACCAACGACCTGATGACGTCCATCTACGTGCAGACGCCGTCCTCGATGCAGATCGAGTACGGGCACGGCGGGATCACCGTGGACGACCTCACCTGGGTCGCGGGCAACCACGACCTGCCGTCCATCTGGGGCCACCACCGCTCCCAGGCGTACCTGGACGGCCCGCCCGGGATCTTCCGCATGGTCGAAGGGACGGGCGCATGACCGCCGCGATCCGCGTCGAGGACGTCGCGATCGGCGGCGGCCGGCACCTGCGCGTCAACCAGACCGGCACGCCGGGCGCGCCCGCGCTGCTGTTCCTGCACGGCTCCGGGCCGGGCGTGACCGCCGCGTCGAACTGGCGGGAGGTCATCGAGGGGCTCGGCGACACCTACCACTGCGTCGCGCCCGACATCCTCGGCTTCGGCGACTCCAGCTACCCGGACCCGCAGCCGCAGGGCTTCACGGCGCAGGCCGAGGTCCGCATCGACGCACTGTTCCAGCTGGTGGACGCGCTCGGCCTGGAGAAGGTCGTGCTCGTCGGCAACTCGATGGGCGGCATGTACTCGCTGCGCATCGCCCAGCTCCGGCCCGACCTGGTCTCCGGGATCGTGCTGATGGGCTCCGGCGGCATGCCGGGCCTGGAGCCGACCCCCGAGCTGATCAAGCTGATCACCTACTTCGACGACCCGACCGTCGAGGCGATGGCGGACCTGCTGATCCAGTTCGTCCACGACAAGAGCGCGTTCGGCGACACGGTCGAGAAGGTCGCGGCCGAGCGGATGCCGATGGTGCGGCGGCCCTGGATCGAGGCGGGGCACCGGGCCATGTTCGGCCCCGAGATGCTCGCCTTCACGCCCGAGGACCTCGCGAAGATCGACAAGCCGACCCTGGTCGTGCACGGCCGCCAGGACGTCATCGTGCCGATCGAGTGCAGCTACTACCTGGCCGACCACCTGCCCCAGGCGGACCTCTACGTCATCGACAAGTGCGGCCACTGGACCCAGATCGAGCAGGCCGCACGCTTCCAGGCGATCGTGCGGACCTTCGTCGGCGCCGGTCTCTGACATGACATCCCAGGACGGAACACCACTATGAGCATGATCGAGAAGGCGCGGGCGGCGGCGGACGCGCTCGCCGCCGCGGACGCGCCGAGCGCCGAGCAGCGCCGCCTCACCCCCGAGGCCGTCGCGGCGCTCGACGGGATCGGGGTGCTGCGCGCGCTCCAGCCCGCCCGCTGGGGCGGCGGCGAGGCCCACCTCGCCGAGTACGCCGAGACGGTGATCGAGATCGGCCGGGCGTCGGCGTCCGCCGGCTGGGTCGCGTCCGTCGTCGGCGTGCACCCGTGGCAGATCGCCCTCTTCCCCGAGGAGACGCAGGAGGAGGTCTGGGGCGCCGACCCGGCGCGCCGGATCGCGTCGTCCTACACCCCCACCGGCAAGATCGAGAAGGTGCCGGGCGGGTACCGGGTGTCGGGCCGGTGGAGCTTCTCCTCCGGCAGCGGCATCTGCTCCGGCGTCATCCTCGGCGGCATCGCCGGGACCCGCGAGGTGAACGGCACCGAGTACCCCGACTTCGTCTCCGTCATCCTCGACGAGGGCGACTACCGCATCGAGGAGACCTGGAACGTCGCGGGCCTGCGCGGCACCGGCTCCGACGACATCGTGGTGGACGGCGTCTTCGTCCCCGAGCACCGCGGCCAGTCGCACGTCTACTACACGCACGGCCTCGGCATCCCGCTGCCCGGCCAGGAGCGCAACGACGCCCCGCTGTACCGGACGCCGTGGGCGGTCACCTTCAACCTGATCATCGCGGCGGGGGCGCTCGGCGCCTGCCTCGGCTTCTACGACCAGTGGGTCACCGAGACGCGGGGCCGCCGCACCAACTACGGCCAGCTGCTCCGCGAGGAGCCCGTCGTGCAGAACCACCTCGCCGAGGCCGCTTGGCAGCTCGACGCCGCCGTCCTCAAGGTGAAGCGGACCGCGTCGGAGCTGATGGAGGCCGCCGAGCGCGCCGAGGTCCCGTCGCTGGAGCAGCGCGCGTTCTGGCGGTGGGACGTCGCCCGGTCGGCGAACGCGGCGCTCGACACCGTCCAGGCGCTGATGCGGGTCTCGTCGGGCCGCTCCGCGTTCCTCGACCACCCGCTGCAGAGGAAGTTCCAGGACGCGGTCGCCGCCGGCAGCCACGCGTTCCTGTTCGACGACCCGCTCGCCAAGGCGTGGGGCGGCCGCCACCTCGGCGCCGAGAAGCTCGCGGCGGTGCACCTGTGATCACCTCTTCTGACGTCGCCGTCAAGGTTCGGGACGGGGAGCTGACGTTCCGGCTGCACGAGACCGGCGAGCGCGGGCCCGAGGCCGTGCTGTTCCTGCACGGCTCCGGGCCCGGCGCGACCGGGCTGTCCAACTGGGAGCGGATCATCGCCGACCTCGGCGACCGGTTCTGGTGCCTCGCCCCCGACCAGATCGGCTTCGGCGACTCCTCGCACCCGCTCGACGCACCGCGCGGCATGGGCCCGTTCAACGAGCTGCGCGCCGAGGCGCTGCTGGCGCTCGCGGACGAGCTGGGCCTGGAGAAGGTGCACCTGGTCGGCAACTCGATGGGCGGCCAGCTCGCCCTCCTGATGACGCTGGCCCGGCCCGAGCTGGTCGGCAAGATCCTGCTGATGGGCAGCGGCGGCGCGCCGGACATGCCGGTCAGCCCCGGCCTGAAGCACCTCCGCGAGTTCTACGCGAGCCCGAGCGCGGAGTCCCTCAAGGGGCTGCTCACCGAGTTCGTGTACGACCTGGAGCCCATGCGCGGCACCATCGACCGCGTCGTGGCCGAGCGGATGGCGTACGTGACCCGGGAGGACGTCCGCCGCTCCCACGAGGCGTCGTTCGACCCGAACGGGACGCGCCGCTTCTTCACACCCGAGGACCTCGCGGGCATCACCCACGACGTGCTGTGCGTGCACGGGCGCGAAGACCGGATCATCCCGGTGGACGCGAGCAAGTACTTCGCCGACAAGCTCCCCAACGCCGACCTGTACGTCATCGGCCGGTGCGGCCACTGGACCCAGATCGAGCACCCCGAGACCTTCGAGAAGCTCCTGCTGGGGCTGATCGGCGGAGAGATCTGATGCGCATCGCCAACCACGCGGGACGGGCCGTGCTCGTCGTCTCCGACGACAAGGCCGCAGATATCGAGACGGCGTCCGCCGGACGCTTCGGCCCGGCCCCGCAGAGCCTCTACGACAATTGGGACGCCTTCGCGGCCTGGGCGGCAACCGCCACCCCGGCACCGGACGTCGAGATCGACCGCCTCCACCTCGGCTCCCCCGCCCCCACCCCATCGCAGGTGGTCGCGATCGGGCTGAACTACGCCGACCACGCGGCGGAGACCGGCTTCGAGCCACCGAAGGACCTGCCGCCGGTATTCACGAAGTTCGCCTCGTCCATCACCGGCCCGTACGGCGAGGTCGGCCTGCCGGACGGCGGCCACACCGACTGGGAGGTGGAGGTCGTCGCGGTCATCGGCCGCCCGGCGCACCGCGTCTCCGCCGGCCGGGCCTGGGACCACGTCGCCGGCCTCACGGTCGGCCAGGACCTCTCGGAACGGATCCTGCAGTTCACCGGCGAGGCCCCGCAGTTCGGGTTCGCCAAGTCGTACCCGGGCTTCGCGCCGATCGGCCCCTGGCTCGTCACCCTCGACGAAATCCCGAACCGCGACGACCTCGGGCTCGGCTGCTCGATCGACGGCGAGACGGTACAGGACGGCCGCACGTCCAAGCTGATCTTCTCGATCCCCCGCACGATCGCGAAGCTGTCGGAGGTGCTCACCCTGCACCCCGGCGACGTCATCTTCACCGGCACCCCGGACGGCGTCGGCCTCGGCCGCACCCCCCAGCGCTTCCTGCGATCCGGAGAGACACTGCGCACCTGGGTAGAAGGCATCGGCGAGATGGAGCACACCTTCCGCTAACTCTCAGAGCCCCTGTCGAAGAGCGACTCTTGGCCGTCCCTCCACTCTCTCCGCGATCTGGGCGATGAGGGCATCCGTGGTGGCGGCTTCCAGCAGGCGGCCCACCGGCGGGGTCGGCACGTAGGCCCACCACCGGCGTGTGTGGAGACCCCACCAGCAGTGGACGCCGGGGAAGTGCTCCTCGATGTTCGCGATGGTGGACGGCCGCACGGTGTCGGCCGACTGGTGGGGCGAGCGGTGGAGCGGCGCGGCCGGTGCGCCCGGGGGGACGCTCACAGGACGCGCCGCTCTCACCTCCCCCCATGGGACCGCGCCGGGGGTCGCGGTCCCCTCCGGTGGCCGGCCCGCGTCGTGGTGCGGCCGTTCCGTCACCGGAGTCCCTTGCGCGCGGCGGCCCGCTCGGCCTCAACGCGCAGTGCCTTGCGAAGCGCGGCGGCGTCCGAGCAGATCACGGTCGGGTCGATCCCGGCGGACGGGTCGTGCAGGCTGGCCACCCAGTCGCCCAGCCGCCCGTCCCAGCGCACCGCCCGCCAGATCCGGTGACCCGTGAATTCGCTGCGAAGACGATCAAGGTGTTGATCCTCAAGATCGTGTCGCCCATTCATGATCGCCTCCGCTTCGTTGCGTTTTCCCAGGACAAGAATGAACAAGGCGAGTTATCTTCGCTACGTTCGTCCAGGAAAAACAACAACGGGGAGTTGGCGGTGAGTGCCCGAGACTCGCTCGATCCAGCTGGTTCGCTATGGGACCTCATAGCGGTTCAGCTGCGGAGACACCGCGAAGAGCGCAAAATGTCCGGATCAAAGTTGGGGCAACTTCTCGATCTTGATAGGTCGAGTGTTTCGCGCCTTGAATCCGGCGGGATGAAGCTCCAGCTCAAGCATGCGAAGATCCTCGACCGGGAGTGGGACACGGGCGGTTTGTTCACCTTTCTGGTGGGATTCGCCATCGCCGGTCACAACACCGAGTGGTTCAAGGCCCATGCCGAGATGGAGTTGCGCGCCGGGGAATTGCGGATCTGGGAACTCTCCTGCATCCCAGGCCTGTTCCAAACAGAGGACTACGCCCGAGCACTGTTCGAGTCAGGCAATTCGCCGGACATCGAGACCGGTATCGCAAATCGGATGAAACGTCAGGAGGTGCTGAACCGCAAGCCCGGCCCGATCACGCGCGTCTTCCTCGACCAGGGCGTACTTGACCAGCCGGTCGGCGGCCGCGACGTCATGCGCGCCCAGCTTGCCGTGCTCTTGGAGTGGACCAGGCACCCGAACATCACCATTCGGGTCGTGCCGAGAAGCGTAGGCGCACACATGGGGCGAGATGGCTCATTCAAGATCATGACGGTCGGAAACGCCGATATCGCCTATACCGAAGCCTGCGGCGGTGGGAGACTGGTCATGGACGCGGACGAGGTACGGTCCTTCCGCCTGCGATTCGACCGCATCAGCGACCGGGCGTCGCCGGTCGACGCCTCGATCGACCTGATCAAGCGAGTGATGGAGGAGTTCAGTTGACTCCCGTTTGGCGCAAGTCCAGCCGGAGCGGCACGTCCACCCATAGCGACTGCGTGGAGGTTGCACACCTCTGGTGTAAGTCCAGCCACAGCGGAAGCGACCCCGCTAAGCAGGACTGTGTGGAGGTCGCGCAGCTCTGGCGTAAGGCCAGCCACAGTGGAAGTTCGTCCGGCCAGAGTGACTGCGTGGAGGTCGCGCAGCTCACTGCCAAGGTCGGTGTGCGTGATTCCAAGGCCCCCGAGGCTCCCCATCTGGTGTTCGACGTCGCCGACTGGCGCAGGTTCGCCGACCGGGTGAAGCGCGGGGAGCACGACCTGGCCTGACCACCCCCCAGTGTTGTACGCGAGCCCTCGTCCCGATCCGGGGCAGGTGCCAATCCCCTGAAAGTGTGGAGACTGGTTATTCTCCGTACACCAGCACGTACGTGACCCCCGCAAGGCTGGCAGCGAGGCGGCTGGCTCTGCACGCGCCGCATCCGGCCCGCTTGCCCGGCCAAGCGGGCCGGTGTGCTGGCCGAGCAACAGGTGCCGGGTCCTCATGCGGTGGCGAGTAGTTCGGTCTCCGCCGCGCCGGCGTCGCCTTCCCCGACGATGACCCGGAATCGCAAGCCGAGGGCGTGTCCGAGCCGGTTGAGAACGGCCAGGGTCGGAACGCCTCCACCGCCGGATTCGATGCGGGATACGGCGGGCTGACGCATCCCGGCGCGGCGGGCCAGTTCGGTCTGGGACATGCCCAGCTCGGTGCGCCGGGCATAGATGGCGCGGCCGAGGGCGAGCGCCAGGTGCGCCTCCTCGTGGGCGAGCCGGTACTCGTCGGTGTCTCGCTTGGCGGCCAGGCCAGGATGATCCGCGAGAAGAACGTGCGGGCTGGTCCGCTGGCTGCTCATCGCCCCTCCGGAGTCTCGATGATGCTGATGATCTGGTCGGTGTCGTGTTCGGCTTCGCAGATCTTCTGCGCTTGTTTGGCCCGTCTCACCTGAGCGTGCTCGGCGTCGCGGGTCTTGCGGAACACCGTCAACAGCACGATCCGGTCGTGCCCGGGGAACCAGTAGGTGATCCGGATGTCCTTGGGGTGGAGATTGATCCGCAGCTCCCACACGTGGTCGCCGAGAGGCCGGGACAGGGGCATGCCGAGGCCGGTGCCTTCCATCGCGAGCAAGCCGCACACGGCGTCCACCCGCGCCAGCTGAACGGGCGTGAGCGACACGAGCCAGTCGACGACTTACGCCTCGGCCTGGATCTCGAACAACCCCATGCATCTCATGTTATAACGAGTGCGCCCCTCAAGACCTGGCCGACCACGCGGATTGAGTTCGACGATGGGCCGTCCTGCCAGCCGACCGAGATGAGTCCGTTGACTGATCGGCTTGGTACGAGCAGGCCATCCCCCATGCTGACCGGAAACTAACGATGGACGCTGGGCATGCGGGAGCGGGGCCCTGGCCGGTGGCTGGATCAGGGTCTGCTTCTGCGTGTCCGGGTTCAGGCGGCGACGAGAGAGACTGAGAAGCCGAGTGACCGTCCCCCCGTGTTGTGGGCGAGCCCTCGTCCCGCAGCGGGCGAGGGCTTGCGCCTTGTCAGAACAGGTCCCAGAAATCGGGGCGTTGGCGCATCTGGTCTGCGGTCTCTTCCAGGATGATCTGGCCGGGTCGCCGGCTTCGCCCGCCGGGTCGTACCTCCGGGGGAGGGGATCGGCCCGTGAGGGGGATCTCGGGGGGCGGTGCCCGATCGGAGCATGGGGATCGGCCGTGCCGCTCGGGCCCGTCCGCCGACCGAACGGAGTCTCTCCATGCCCATGCCCATGCCCATGCCCAGGATGATCAGAATCGCCGCCGTGATCGGGGCCGCCATCGCCGTCACGGCCGCACCGGTCGCGGCGGAGGCGACCTCCCCGGCGACACCGGCGGCCCAGGCGGCGCGCGTGTCCGGGGCCGCGCAGGTCCGCCTCACGTACTGGCCCGATCAGGACATCCGGGCCTTCACCTTCGACGCCCGCGCCGTCCCCTATTCGGTGCCCAGGCCGGGCGCCCCCGGCGGCCTGCCCACCGACGCCCGCGGGACCGTGACGATCTACCACCACTCCCCGACCGAGGGCTGGACCGTACGGTCGGAGGCCAGGGTGGACTGCCTGCTGACCAGCCCCGGCAACGCCACCCTCACCGCGGTCGTCACGAAGGCCGACGAGCCGATCAAGGACCAGATCGGCAAGCGGCTCGGCTTCAGCGTCCACGACGGTGGCCCCGGCGGCAGGCATGACCGCATGGGGTTCTCCTGGTCGGTGGTCAACGGCGTCGAGAACGGAGAGGGCGGCTGGGAGGAGGGCAAGGTCGGGACCTGCATGGGCCCCGCGGCCTTCGCTCCCGTCACCAAGGGCAACTACACCGTCAGGCACGCCGACCTCCTGCCGGCTCCGACGGACTGACCACCGGCCGGGCCGCCGGGCGCGGCGTTAGAAGAGGTCCCAGAAGTCGGTGCGCTGCCGCATCTGCTCCGCGGTCTCCTCCAGGATGATCTGGCCGGAGCGCATGACGTAGGCGCGGTCGGCGATCTGGAGGGCCTGCTTGACGTTCTGTTCGAGCAGGAGGATGCCGAGGCCCTCGTCGTCGGCGAGGGAGCGCAGCCGTCCGAAGATGGTCTCCACGACGGACGGGGCCAGGCCGAGGGACGGCTCGTCCAGCAGGAGGAGCTTGGGGCGGGCCATGAGCGCCATGCCCAGGCTGACCATGCGCTGCTGCCCGCCCGACATCGAGCCCGCAGGCTGCTTCGCGCGCTCGTCCAGGATCGGGAACAGGTCCTGGACGGTCGCGAGCCGCTCGGCGGTATCGGTCCCGGACGGGGCGTTGGCCGCGCCCAGCAGCAGGTTGTCGTGCACGGACAGGTCGGGGAAGACGAACCGCTCCGAGGGGATCATCGCCGCGCCCGCCGCCACGGCGGCGCGCACGGGACGGCGGGCGGTGTCGCGGCCGGCGATCTGGATCGTTCCGGCGCGCGGGCGGACGGCCCCCAGCACGGATCGGATCGTGGTCGTCTTCCCCGCGCCGTTGTGGCCCATGAGGGTCACGATCTCGCCCGCGTCGACACGGAGGCCGACGCCGTGGAGCACCTCCTTGCGGCCGTAGCCCGCCACCAGGCCGCTCACATCGAGCAGAGTCATGCGTCCTCCCTCACTGGGCGCCGAAGTACGCCTCGGCGAGGCGGGCCGAGCCGGTCAGCTCGGCGAGCGTGCCCGACGCGGTGATCTCGCCGAGTTCCATGAAGTAGGTGTGGTCGGAGAGTTCGCGCACCACGTCGAGGTTGTGCTCGACCAGGCAGACGGTGCGGCCCTCGTCGCGGACGGCGGCGACCATGGTGAGCATGGTGTCCACCCAGGTCGCGTCGACGCCGGACGCCGGTTCGTCCAACAGCAGCACGTCGGCGCGGGTGGCCAGCGCGCGCGCCAGCGACACCAGCTTTGACTGGCCATAGGACAGGGCGTCGGCCGGTGTCGCGGCCTGGTCGGCCATGCCGACGAAGTCGAGCCACTGCATCGCCTGCTCAGCGACCTCGCGGTCCGCGCGGGAGACGCCGCGGCCGGGGACGAACAGCCTCGCTGCCCGCTCCCCCGGCTGCCCGGGGACGGCGAGCATGACGTTCTCCAGGCAGGTGAGCCGGCCGAGCAGCCGGACGTCCTGGAAGGTGCGGGCCAGCCCGGCGCGGACGACGCGGTCCGGACGCATCCCGACCAGCTCCGCGCCGTTCAGCGTCACCGACCCGGTGTCCGGGACGACGGTGCCGGTGAGCAGGTTGAACGCAGTCGTCTTGCCGGCGCCGTTCGGGCCGACGAGCGCCGTGATCGTGCCGCGCCGCAGCTCCAGGCCGATGTCCTTGGCGGCGGTGATGCCGCCGAAGCGCTTGGACAGGCCCTCCGCCCGCAGCACCACCTCGGCGTCGGCGTAGGAGGTGCGGTCGGCCGGCCGCTCGGGACGCGGCGACACCTCCGCGCGAGGAGCGGCCCCGGCGGCGGGCACGGCGGCGTGCCGCGAGCGCTCGGGGAACAGCCCCTGCGGCCGGACGATCATGACGAGCACCAGCAGCACCCCGTACAGCACCACCTGGAGCAGCGCCGCCTGCGTGCTCTCCACCCCGAGGACCTCGCGCAGCACCGGCTCGATCATCGTGAGCGCGACGCCCGCCACGACCGAGCCGACCAGGTTGGCGTTGCCGCCGACGATCACCATCGCGAAGACCGCCATGGCGAGCGGGAAGCCGAACGCCGACGGGGTCGCCTGGCCGAGCCAGCCGGAGTAGAAGCCGCCGATCAGCCCGGTCAGCCCGCTGGTGACCGCGAAGATGCCGATCTTGTAGCCGAAGGTGTTCTTGCCGAGCGCCCGGGTCGCCACCGCGTCCTCCCGGATGCCCTTGAGCACCCGGCCGTACGGCGACTCGCCGAGGCGGCGGCAGACGGCGAAGACCAGGACCAGGACCACCGCCGACGGGGCCAGCCAGTCGGACGGCCCGTCCAGCTCCAGGCCGAACAGCCGCAGCCCCTCGACGCCGGTGATGCCCATGGCGCCGCCGAGCGCGTCGAAGGTGGCGAAGACGCCGATGACGCCGAGCGAGAACGCCAGCGTCATCAGGATGAGGTACTCCTCGGCGAGACCGAGCGCGATCACCCCGATCAGCACGCCGAACGCGGTCGCGACCAGTACGGCGACGGCGAGCGAGGCGAGGTAGGGCCAGCCGTGCTCGCCCGCGAGGAAGCAGGCGGTGTAGCCGCCGACGCCCGCGAACGCGGCGTGCGCGACCGACACCTGACCGGCGTAGCCGACGAGCAGGTTGACGCTGACGGCGAGCGCCGCGAGCAGCAGCGCCTGGTCCAGATAGTTGATCCACATGGCGTCAGGCCTTCCGCAACGACACGAGGGGGAGGCGGCTCCTCCCGGCGAGGAACGCGAGGTAGCCGGTGAGGACGATGAACACGGCGGTCTGCGTCCACTGGAGCGACAGCCAGTTCGACGCCCACTGCTCCAGCAGCCCGAGCCCGATGCCGATCGGCAGCGCGCGCAGCGGCGACGCGCGGGTCCCGGCGAGGAACGCGACGACGAAGCCGTAGATGACCGTCGTGTCGCCCATGGTCGGCTGGACGGTGTAGAGCAGCCCGTACCAGAGCGCGCAGGCGCCGGAGATGAGGCCCGCGACGGCGAAGCAGACGAGGTTGACCCGGCGGACGCCGATGCCGAGCACGGCGGCGAGGCCCGGGTTGCTGCGCACCGCCTTGATGGAGCGTCCGAGCGGCGTGAACGCCAGGAACGCGGCGAGCGCGGCGACGAGGACGAGGCAGGTGGCGACCTGCCCGAGGTCGAAGGTGGAGATCTGCACCCGTCCGAACTCGTGCCGCACCGCCTCGGGGCCGTAGAACGGCAGGCTGCTCGTCCCGAACTTGAGCTGGAGCAGCGCGATGCCCGCGGTGCTGACGCCGATCGACGTGACGAGGACGGCGAGCATGGCGCGGTCGGCGGCGCGGCGCGCGACGGGCTCGTACACGCCGAGTTCCAGCAGCACGCTGACCGCGACCGCCGCGGCGAGCCCGATGAGCGCGGACGGCCAGAACGGCACACCGAGCCCGTCCATGGCCCAGAAGGCGGCATAGGGCGCCACCGTGTAGGTGAGCGCGTAGGCGAAGTGGAAGCGGGTCGTGACACCGATGACGAGGGCGAGCCCCGCGCCGAGCGCGGCGTAGAAGGCGCCGCGGACGAGCCCGTTGACGGTCAGCTGCCAGAGTTCTGAGTCCAGCAGGTCATGCATGGAGCCTCCGGAGACGAGGAGGAGGGGCGGCCCGCGGCGGGGCCGCCCCGGAGGAAGCCGTCAGCGGGCGAGGCGGAAGTCTCCGCCGCCCACGTCGTAGGTGGCGAGCGGCGCTACCTTGCCGTCCTTGTACTCGAAGACGCCCATCGGCCGCTTGGCGACGCCGTGCGTCTTCAGGTCGATCTCCAGGGCGCCGACGGTCGCGGCGTCGCCGCCGTAGACGGAGGCGAACTTCGGGTCCTTCTCCAGCGCGGCCTTGAGCTGGGCGCTGTCGTCCGGCTTCCCGCCCTCGGCGATGACGCGGCGGATGAGGTCCCAGACCATCAGGGTCTCCTCGTAGGCGTTCGCCGCGTAGAAGTCGGCGGGCTCGCCGTACGCCTTCTCGTACGCCTCGGCGAACAGCTTGGCCAGCGGGTTCGACGGCTTGGACGCGTCGAAGTAGTCCATCGCGAACCGGAAGCCCTCGCGGTCGAGGACGCCCTTGGACGCCTTGACCGCCTCCTGCGTGAACTCGATGCCGAGCAGCTCGCTCTTCACGCCGGCGCTCTTGGCCTGGGCGGCGAACGCGCCGGGCGCCGCGCCGCCGAAGGCGACCCAGAGCAGGTCGGGCTCGTTCTTCTTCACTTTCGCGATCATGCTGGCGTAGTCCTGGGAGCTGGGCGAGAGCGTCTCCCAGAGGCCGTTGTAGGTGAGGCCCGCGGCCTCGATCTTGGCCTTCATGTCGGCCTGGATGGCCGCGTTCAGGGGGCCGAGGTCGACGCCGACCAGGCCGACCGTCCGCCCCTGCGGGTGCGCCCGCTTGAACCACTCCAGGGCGCCGGGCGCCGCGTCGGACGGCGCGACCTCCCGCGTCCCGTAGAAGTACTGCGTGCCCTTGGTGAAGACCTGGGCGCCGCCGACGCCGTCCAGGCTGAGGATCTTGCTCTTGTCGGTGTCGGCGAGCATCGCGCCGAGGCCGTCCCCCATCGAAGTGATCTTGGCCGGGACGCCCTCGGCCGCCAGCTCCGACGCGGCCTGTTTGGCGGCGACAGGGTCGGGGCCCTTGATGTCCTTGACGCTCAGCTCGATCGCCGGCCCGCCGGCCGCCTTGATCTGCTCGACCGCGAGCTCCATGGCGTTGCGCATCGACTCGCCGTTGCTCGCGGACGGCCCGGACAGGGTGAGCGCGGCGCCGAGCTTGAAGGTGACCTTGCCGCCGAGGTCCGCGCCGTCCTCGACGCCGAGCAGCTTCACGAGGTCGGCGGCCTGGGTCTTGGCGTCGGCGGCGCTGACGCCGGCGTCGCCGGAGCCGCAGGCGGTGAGGGACGCGGCCGCGGTCAGCGCGGCCAGGACGGGGGCGAGCAGCCGCCGGCGGCGGGGAGCTCTGCGTGAGGTGGGCATTGTCTACTCCAGGTCACCGATCTCCGCCCGTATCGATCACTACACTGATTGGAGCGATCACTACAGGGACGTGCGGTGACCGTACCCGTGATGTGATGGTCGACACAACCCCCCACCGCGGTCGGGTTTCCGATGATCAGAGGGGAGATGATTGCCGGATGCGGAAAACGGCGCGCCGCCACCAGCAGGGTGAGGAGTCCAGGCTGCGGATCCTGGAGGCCACCCTCGCCATCGCCGCCGAGCGCGGCTACGACGGCACCTCGATCGCCCTGGTCACCGAGGCCACCGGGCTGCCGGCCAGCTCGGTCTACTGGCACTTCCGCAACAAGGACGAACTGCTCGCCGAGACCCTGGAGTTCAGCTACCGGCGCTGGCGCGACACCGCGCCGACCTGGCAGGAGCGCGTCGCGGTCTCCGACCCGGCCGAGGAGATCCGCGACCGGCTGCACCGGGCGTCGCGGGCGATCACCGACCGCCCGGAGTTCTGGCGGCTCGGGCTGATGCTCGGCCTCGCGAACCGTCCGAAGGAGCCGTCCGCGCGGCGCCGCTACATCGAGGTGCGCGGCGAGACCCGCACCGCCATCCGGGACTGGTGGGAGCAGGTGCTCCCGGCCGGCGACCCGGACCGGGTGCGCGAGGTCGCCGAGCGGATGGCCCGCTTCCACCTCGCCGTGATGGACGGCCTGTACGTCGGCGTCCACTCGGGCCGCGGCTGGAACCTGGAGCGGATGGTGGACCTGATCGCCGACGGCGTGCACGCGCAGGCCCTCGCCTGGCTCGGCGAGGCGGCGTGACCGCGATGCCGACGACGCGTTCCGCCGACGACCGGGAGCTGTCCCGGGTCCGCATCCTCAAGGCCGCCGCCGAGATCGCCTCCGAGTGCGGCTACGAGGGCACCACGATCTCGCGGGTCACCAAGCGGTCCGGCCTGCCGGCCAGCTCGGTGTACTGGTTCTACCGCGACAAGGACCACCTCATGGCCGAGGTGATCCGGCACAGCTTCGAGCAGTGGATCGCCGCCCAGCCGCGCTGGGAGCGCGACCCCCGCGACGAGCGCCCGCTGGCCGAGAGCCTGCGCGCGATCCTGTCCCGCTCGGTGCGCTCGCTGCGCGACGCCCCCGACTTCCTGCGCATCGGGCACATGCTGCTGCTGGAGTCCCGCGAGGTCGAGGCGGAGGCCCGCCGGTACTTCCTCGCCACCCGCGACTCGGTCGCGAGCAGCATCGCGGCCTGGTTCACCTCGTACTTCGACACCGAGCTGCAGGCCCGCCGCCCCGAGCTGGCGATGGACCTCGCCCGCATCGTGATGGCCGCCACCGACGGCCTCTTCCTGGCCCACCAGATCCACGACGACTGGGACCCCGACGACTTCGTCGCGATCACCGTCGCCGTGGTCGAGCGGGCCGTCGCCGGCTGAGCACCGGAACCTCACGCTTGTCAGGCCGGGGTCCCGGATGGCATTCTCTGTAGCGATCGCTACAGGGAGGAGTTCCGTCATGCGCCTGACGACCAACGAGGCCATCGACCCCGCCCGCTTCCGGCAGGTGCTGGGCCACTACCCGACCGGCGTCGTCGTGGTCACCGCGCTGGACGCGGCCGGCACCGCCATCGGCATGACGGTCGGCTCGTTCACCTCCGTCTCGCTCGACCCGCCGCTGGTCGCCTTCCTCCCCGACAAGGGCTCCAGCTCGTGGCGCGCGCTGCGCGAGTCGGGCGAGCGGTTCTGCGTGAACGTCCTGTCGGCCGCGCAGGAGGACGTGTGCCGCGCCGTCGCGGTGCGCAAAACCGACAAGTTCCACGACATCGGCTGGCGCCCGTCCCCCGCCGGCAACCCGGTCATCAACGGCGCGGTCGCCTGGATCGACTGCGTCACCGAGCAGCTCCACGACGCCGGCGACCACCAGATCGTCATCGGCCGCGTCGAGCACCTGCAGCTCGGCGACGGCGAGACGCCCCTGCTGTTCCACCAGGGCGCCTACGGCACCTTCGCCCCCCACGGCCCGGCCGCCTAGCCGGGCACACCCCGGCTAAGCGATCCACCCCTCGTCGCGCGCCTGCTCGAGGACCTGCTCGGCCGCCCGCGTGTCGAGCATCTCCAGCCCCCGCGCAGCCCAGAACCGCAGCGACTCGTCCGGGCTCTCCAGCTGGTCGCGGAACACGTCCAGCGCCTTCCCGGACCGCGCCTCGGCCACGAGCTCCAGCAGCCAGCACCGCAGCCCCGGATCGTCCTCGACCGCGAACTCGGCGATCAACTCGTCGACGTAGGCGTCCGCATGCTCGCGCAGAAAGTCGAACGCCCCCTCCCGCACCCGCGGATCCCCGTCCCGCATACGCCCCATGGCCACTTCGAACCGCCGCCGCGACATACCCCGACCCTACGACCCCCCACCGACACCGCGAGATCAAGAGCACCACTCGCGCCCGGCGGTGCGCTGGACCACGTCGACCGACTCCGCGGGCGTGAGGCTCCGCTGCGCGAGCCAGTCGAAGACACGGTGGTGCTCGTGCGTGACGATCTCGTCCTGGACGAGGCTCATCGGATGGCTTTCGCTGTGCACGACGGCGGGAAAGGTGACCTCGAAGGACGGCGCGAACTCCAGCAGTGTGAACGCGTGCAGCGCGGCGCTGTGATCAGCGCCCAGCGGCAGTATCCGCAATTCGACATTCGGCAGGCCCGCCAGTTCGACCAGCCGTTCCAGTTGCCGCCACATGATCGCGGCACCGCCGATGCGATGCAGGAGCACGGCCTCGTCCAAGATCACGGACAGCCGCAGGGAACGCGGTGCCCGCAGAAGTTCTTGGCGTTTCATGCGCACCTGGAGATCGCGTTCGACGACCGCCGGCGGCACGGGGACGATCTCCGCCCAGCCGAGGATCAGGCGGCGCGCGTAATCCTCCGTCTGCAGCAGCCCCGGCACGATCTGCGCCTCATAGGCGAGCGCGACGTCCGCCTCGTCCTCCAGCGCGCAGTAGGCGGCCTGGTCGGGCGGCAGGCCCGGGTAGCGGGTCCACCACCCCGGGTTGGCGGCCTCGCGCGCCAGGGCGAGCAGCTCGGTCAGCGCGTGGTCCTCGGCCCGGTACAGCTTGAGCATGCGCTTGACATCGGCCTCTCGCACCCCGATCCGCGCCGTCTCGATGCGGGAGACCTTGGACGCCGACCAGCGCAGCCGCCGGCCGACCGTCTCGGCGCTGAGACCACTGCCCTCGCGCATGCGGCGCAGCGCGACGCCGAGGCGACGCCGGCGCACGGACGGGGCTTGAGATGTCGGCACTGCCACTCTCCCCGAGGCCGGCCAGGAATGGCGGCGGCCACCTGGCGATGGAGATCTTGATTTGCTGGGGTAACTGGCCAACGGTCTGATGCGAAACCCGCAGTGCATGTTGCACCGCATATATTACCTCAAAAGTCGGTCCGTTCCGCGCGAGAATTCCAGAACGGCGTATCACCGCAAGGATAGACTTTCATGAACGCCCCTGTGCATCACGCCGTGCATGCTGCACTCGCATCGCGGGTCGGGCATATTGGGGGCAAGGGGAGTAAGTCGCCGCGGGTTCGCCCGCCTGCGGCGGAGCGTTGCGTCAGTGCCCGTGACCGCGATGGCGCGCCACCGGGACATGCCACCTCGGCGGTGGCGGCCTCTGCGTCGCGGACGACATGTCCGCCGGACGGGGATGGGAGGACGAAACCTTGCCCCTCTGCGGCCCCCTACATCGGAGCATCCTGGCACTCGACCTGGAGAGCTCGTCGACCCGCACCGACCTCGTCAAGGTCGAGCTGCGGAACCAGCTCTACCTGCTGCTGCACCGCGCGATGCGGGCGGCGGGGATCGACGAGCGGTTCTGCGAGCCCATCGAGGACCGCGGCGACGGCGTCCTCGTGCTCGTCCAGCCGACGGACGAGGTCCCGAGGTCCCGCCTGCTGGACCCGCTCATCCCCGTGCTGGCGCAGTTGCTGGGCGGCTACAACGCCGCGCTGCGGCCCGCCGACCGTCCCGACCGGCGGCTGCGCATGCGAGCGGTCGTCCACGCCGGCGACCTGCTCCGCGACGACCACGGGCCGTTCGGCGCGGAGATCGACGCGGCCATCCGGCTCCTCGACGCGGACGCGGTCCGCGCGGCGCTGCGGAACACCGACGCGCCTCTCGTGCTGGTCGTGTCGCAGCAGATCTACGAAGCGACCATCGTCCACGGATACTCCGGTCTGTGCCCGCAGTCGTACCAACGCGCGGTCGAAGTCAACGTCTGCGGCTTGACCCGCTATGGCTGGATCCACGTACCCGACGCCGAGGCGAGTAGGCACGTTCCCTTGCACGTCCTACCGGAGACGCTGCAACGTGCTGAGCTTCGGACCACCATCTAATCGCCGCTTTTGCCGAACGCATTCGGCGTGCCGTCTCGCATTTGCTAGCCTGGCCCCGCCATTGTTGTGTCCTAGCTGCGCCCACACCCTCGCCCATTGCTGAGTGCGGGGGTTTGCGCACCTCAGCCTAGGTAAGGGACACACACATGGCAATGGACGCCGAACGATCGACGGCACCTACCCGCCCGGCAGGGTCGGCGGACCCGGAGCGCAGTTGGCGCAAAAGCCGGTTCTGCGGGGCGAACACCGGGTGCCTTGAGGTGCGTCCTCTCGGGGCGGGGTCGACCGGCGTCCGCGACAGTGTCCTCGATGAGTCGAGCCCCGTCATCGTTCTCGACCGGGCCACGGTGGCCGGGTTCCTCGGGCACATCAAAGCGGGCCGGCTCGACCTGAAATAAGAACCAGACAAACCGTCCCCCTTTTTGAGAATTGCAGAGGCCCGGAAGCAGGCATCGCGCCGCTTCCGGGCCTCCGTGTGGGAGCAGACGTGCCGATTCAGCGGAAGTTGACGTCGCTGCAGATGTAGTAGGACTGGTCCATGTGGGACGCCTGCCAGATCGTGTAGACCACGTGGCGGCCTGAGCGGCCGGGGGCGGTGACGTTGTCGATCACGTAGTTGTTGGCGGGGGCGTAGCGGCCGGTCTGGCGGACGAGTTCCAGGTCGCTCCAGCGCAGCGGCTGGGTGAGGGCGTCGTAGCCCTGGCGGGTGACGTAGACGAGGAAGTAGTCGGCGCCGTGGCTGGCCTGGTCGTACAGGTTGATGGAGAAGGTGCTGCCGATGTCGGTGGTCTTCCAGGGGCCGACGGCGTCCATGGAGCGGTAGCGGCCGCCTTCTGTCTGGCCGCCGCTGCAGAGTTGGCCGTCGGGGATGGACGCCTGGTGGTTGCCGCCGACGTTGTTGCGGTAGAGGCCGTTCCAGTTCCACATGGCGTTGGGGTTGTCCTGCCATGCCTGCCAGCACATCGGGTCTTCCTGCTGCATGGCGGGGTTCTGGAAGTCGTCGCCCCAGCGGTCCCAGCAGCCGTAGTTGCGGGAGGCGGGGTCGATCACCGAGCCGTGGGCGGACGCCGTGTCGACCCAGAGGATCGGTAGGAGCGCCGCTCCGAGGAGGAGGGTGAGGGCACGGCGTATCCGGTCGCGTCGCATCGCGCGTTCTCCGTTCCGGTGGCGGGGGTGGCCGGACTGGAAGCGCTTCCAGTCGGCAGGCTAACCCGCGGTGCGACGGCGCGTCATGCGCGGCGTGAAAGCTTTCACGGGGCGGGGCGGCGGAGGTCCGTCCACAGGTCGGTGAGCAGGGTGGAGAGGGTCTGGACGGTCTCCGCGTCGGCGAGGGAGCGTTCGTGGGCCTCGGCGAGGGCCTCCAGGCGGGCCAGCTTGGCGAGGCCCAGGTCGGAGACGTGGACGGAGACGCGGCGGCGGTCGCGGGCGGAGTGGGAGCGGTAGAGGTAGGCGGAGTCGACCAGGGAGTCGACGAGCCGGGTCAGGGTGGGGTGCGGGATCTCGACGACGGCCGCGAGCTCGCCCATGGAGACGTCGTCGGCGCCGGCGAGGGCGCGCAGGACCCGCCACTGCTCGACGGTCGTGCCCTCCTCGTCGAGGACGGCGCCGAGGTCGCGGGTGAGGGCGCGCTGGGCGCGGGTGAGGAGGTCGACGAGGTCGGTGCGCGTGTTCCGCCGTTCGACCGTGTCCCGCCGTTCGACCACGTCCGTCTCCCCTGTTTCCGGCCGTCCGTCCACAGAGCATACTTGCCAGGTCATGACCGATTCGGTGCTGCGGGACGCCACGGAGCTGCTGGTCACCGGCCCGGACGCCGGGGTGCTGCGGCTCGGGCTGCTGCTGCCGCTGTCCGGGCCGCTCGGGCTGACCGGGCCGTCGGGGCTGAGCGCGGCGCGGCTGGCCGCGATCGAGGTCAACGCGGCGGGGCGGGGCGTCGAGCTGGTGCCGGTGGACGCCGGGCGCCGGCCGGAGGCGGTGGCGGCCGAGGCGCGGTTCCTCGCCGGGGCGGGGCTCGTCCAGGCATTCGTGGGGTTCCATACGAGCGACGTGCACCGGGCGCTGGAGGCGGCGCTCGCCGGGGTGGTGCCTTACATCTTCACGCCGCCGCACGAGGGCGGGCCGCGGCGGGCGGGCGTGGTGCTGCTCGGCGACTCGCCGGAGCGGCAGCTCGGGCCCGCGGTGCGGCGGCTGAGCGAGCGGCGGGGCCTGCGGCGGTGGGCGCTGGTCGGCAACGACTACATCTGGCCGCGGTCGGTGCACCGGGTGGCGGGGCGGCTGGTGCGGTCGCTCGGCGCCGAGGTCGTGCTGGACCGGCTCGTCCCGTTCCCGCTGGCGTCCGGCGACGATCCGGAGGCCGGTTTCGAGGAGCTGGTGGACGCGCTGGAGCGGGCGCGCGCGCAGGCGATCCTGCTCAGCCTGGTCGGCCGGGACCTCGCGGTGTTCAACCGGGTGTTCGCGGCGGCGCGGCCGGCGTCCGGGATGGTGCGGCTGTCCGGGGCGCTGGAAGGAGAACGTGCTGCTCGCGGCGGGCGGCGACGACACCGGGGAGCTGTACTCGGCGATGCGGTCGTTCGCAGGGCAGGGCGATGACCGCCGGATCGCGCTGGCGGAGCGGTACCGGGCGGCGTTCGGGGCGGCGGCGCCCGTCCTCGACACCTACGCGGAGGGGTGCTACGACGGCGTGCACCTGGCGGCGGCGCTCGCGGCGGCGGGGCTGCTGACCGTGCGGGACGGGCGGTCCGGCGCGGTGCGGCTGCTCGGCGGGGACGACCGGGCGGCCCGGCTGGCGTGGTCGGCGGCGCCGCTCGGGCCGCCGCCCGCGGCGACCTACCTGGCCAGGGCGGACGGCCTGGACCTCGCCGTGATCGCCCGGCTGTGAAGTCTTTTCGTTTGGAATCTTTTCATCTGAAAAGAAAAGCTCTAGGGTCGCTCACGGCGCGGGGCGGGTCCCC
The DNA here is from genome assembly GCF_040677125.1 of Actinomadura sp. NPDC049382. NCBI lineage: Bacteria > Bacillati > Actinomycetota > Actinomycetes > Streptosporangiales > Thermomonosporaceae > Actinomadura > Actinomadura sp. NPDC049382. Next base: position 66,802 of record NZ_JBFARO010000029.1, on the reverse strand, counting down.
CGCGCGGAGGAGGGGCCATGAGCACCGAGCAGGCGAAGCTCGAACAGTACGGCTACACGCAGGAGCTGAAGCGCTCGCTCGGCTTCCGCGACCTGGTGGTCTACGGGCTGATCTTCATGGTGCCGATCGCGCCGTTCGGCATCTTCGGCAGCGTCTTCGAGGGCGCGGGCGGCATGGTCGCGCTCGCGTACGCGGTCGGCATGCTGGCCATGCTGTTCACCGCCGCGTCGTACGCGCAGATGTCGCGGGCGTTCCCGATGGCCGGGTCCGTCTACACCTACGCCGGGCGCGGGATCGCGGCGCCGGTCGGGTTCCTGGCGGGCTGGATGATCCTGCTCGACTACGTGCTGGTGCCGGGCCTGCTGTACCTGATCGCGAGCGTGGCGATGAACTCGCTGGTACCCAGCGTCCCGGTGTGGCTGTGGCTGGCCGCGTTCGTCGTGCTGAACACGGTCGTCAACTTCTTCGGCATCGAGATGACCGCGCGGATCAACCGCGTCATGCTGCTCGCCGAGCTGGTCATCCTGCTGATCTTCCTGGCCGTGGGCGTGGTGGCGCTGGCGCAGGGCAAGGGGCACAGCGGCGGCAGCTTCACGCCGATCTACAACGGCGACACGTTCTCGTGGGGGCTGGTGTTCGGTGCGGTGTCCATCGCCGTGCTGAGCTTCCTCGGCTTCGACGGCATCTCGACGCTGGCGGAGGAGAACCGCGAGTCCGCCCGCGCCATCGGACGGTCGATGGTCGCCGCGCTGGTGCTGGTCGGGCTGCTGTTCATCGTCCAGACGTGGGTGGCGTCGCTGCTCGTCCCCGACCCGGACGCGCTGGTGAAGGACGGCGACCCCGACGGCACCGCGTTCTACGACGCCGCGCGGGTCGCGGGCGGGGCCTGGCTGGCCAAGCTCACGGCGCTCGCCACCGCGATCGCGTGGGGCTTCGCGAACTCGCTGGTCGCGCAGGCGGCGACGTCCCGGCTGCTGTATGCGATGGCGCGGGACCGGCAGCTGCCCCGTTTCCTCGCCAAGGTGCACCCGACGCGGCGCGTCCCGGTCAACGCGACGCTGCTGGTCGCGGCGGTCTCGCTGGTGCTCGGCCTCTACATGGCAGAGCGGGACGACGGCATCACGCTGCTCAGTTCGCTGGTGAACTTCGGCGCCATGACGGCGTTCCTGACGCTGCACGTGTCGGTCGTCGTCCACTACGTCGTCCGCTCGGGCAGCCGGGACTGGTGGCGGCACCTGGTCGCGCCCGCGATCGGCTTCCTGATCCTGGGCTATGTGGTGATCAACGCGAAGGTCGCGGCGCAGAAGCTGGCGTTCCTGTGGCTGGCGGTCGGGGCGGCCGTGCTGGTCGCGCTGCTCGTCATGCACCGGCGCCCGGCCCTGGCCGGCATCGAAGAGGAGGAGGACGGCAAGTGACGCTCGACGTGGTCGCGCTGGACGGCGCGGAGCCCGCCTACGCGTTCGGCGGACGGGAGGCGGCCCTCACAGTGGCCCCCGGCACCGTGGTCGAACTGACCACCGAGGACTGCTTCGGCGGCGCGGTCAAAGGGGTGGACGACCTGCCGAGCCAGGTGTGCACGTTCCCCTACCTGAACCCGGTGACCGGCCCGATCGCGGTCGAGGGCGCCGAGCCCGGCGACGCGGTCGCGGTGCACTTCGTGGACATCCGCCCCGCCCGGGACTGGGCGGTCTCCACCACGTTCCCGCACTTCGGGGCGCTGACCACGACGCACGCGACGGCGATGCTGCACCCGGCCCTGGAGGAGCGGGTCTGGGTCTACGAGGTGGACGCCGCCCGCGGCGTCTGCCGTTTCCGTGCCCGGCGCAGCGACTTCGAGGTGGAGCTGCCTCTCGACCCGATGCACGGCACCGTGGGCGTCGCGCCCGCCGCCAACGAAGTGATCATGAGCATCACGCCGGGCGCGCACGGCGGCAACATGGACACCCCGGAGATGCGGGCGGGCACGACGGCCTACTTCCCCGTCAACGTGCCGGGCGCGCTGATCTCCCTCGGCGACGGCCACTGCCGGCAGGGCGAGGGCGAGGTGTGCGGGACGGCCGTCGAGGCGGCGATGAACACCGTCGTGGTCGTCGACCTCATCAAGGGCGCCGCTCCGGCGTGGCCCCGGCTGGAGGACGACCTCCACCTGATGTCGACCGGTTCGGCGCGCCCGCTGGAGGACGCCTTCCGGATCAGCCAGCACGACCTGGTCACCTGGACGTCCGCCCTCGCCGGCCTGGAGGAGCTGGACGCCTACCAACTCGTCAGCCAGGCGGGTCTGGCCCCGGCGGGCAACGTCGTCGACACGAACTACACGATGCTCGCCAAGCTCCCCAAGGCCGCCCTGCCGGGGGTGTCCGCCTACGACGGCGTCCACGCCCGCCTACGCGAGACCGCGGAGCGCTACCTCTCCGAGCGCTGACCGCTGCGCGAGACGGCCGTCGGTCATCTCGTAGACGCGGTCGACGGCGGCCAGCTGCGCCCGGTCATGGGTGACCATGACGGTCGCCACGCGGGCGTCGCGGGTGAGGTCGGCCAGGAGCTTCACGATCTGCTCGCCCCGGTGGTGGTCCAGGGCGCTCGTGGGCTCGTCCACCAGGAGGACCCTCGGGTCGTTCATCAGGGCGCGCGCGATGTTCACGCGCTGGCGTTCGCCGCCGGAGAGCTGGTGCGGGCGCTTGTGCTCCATCCCCGCCAGGCCGACGGCGTCGAGCAGTTCGCGGGCGCGGTCGGCGGCGTTCCGGCGGCCGGCCCGGCCGCCCGACAGGTGCGCCATGACCGCGAGCTGGTCGGCGGCGGTGAGGGACGGCAGCAGGTTCGGCTGCTGGAAGACGATGCCGATGAGGTCGCGGCGCAGCCGGGTGCGCTCGGCCGGGCCGAGGCCGGTCACGTCGCGGCCCGCGATCTCGACGGTGCCGGCGGCGGGCGGGATCAGCGTCGCCGCGACGGCCAGCAGGCTCGACTTCCCGGAGCCGGACGGCCCGGCGACGGCGGCGAACTCGCCCGGCCGGACGGCCAGGCTCACGTGGTCGAGGGCGGTCAGCGTCCGGTCGCCGTCGGGGTAGGTGAGGACGACATCGGTCAGGTTCAGGCTCATCGTGCCGCTCCCAGCGCGGTCAGCGGGTCGACAGAAGTGATCTTGCGGATGGCGAGCGCGGCCCCGGCGGCGCCGAGCGCGATCATGGCGGCGACGGGGAGGGCCGTGGTCCCCGCCGACACGACGAACGGCACCGCCCCGCCGAGCGCCAGCCCGGCCGCCGCGCCGATCGCGCCGCCGAGGCCCGCCCCGGCGAGCAGCACGAGCACGGCCTGGGCCAGCGCGTCGCGCAGCAGGTAGCCGGTGCTCGCGCCGAGCGCCTTGAGGACGGCGACGTCCCCGCGGCGCTGGATCGTCCAGACGGTGAAGAACGCCCCGATGACCAGCGCCGAGATCGCGAACAGGAAGCCGCGCATGAGCTGCAGCGACCCGTTCTCGGCGGCGTAGGACGGGATCTTGGAGACCGCGTCGCCCGGGGTCAGCGCGGTCGTGCCGAGCCGCCGGTCGGCGGCGCCGAGGTCCGGGTCCCCGGTGACGTGCAGCAGCAGGACGGACGAGCCCTGCGGGTCGGCGGCCTTCCAGTCGTCCATCCGCAGCCAGGCGACCGGGTTGTGGCTGTAGGACGCGGCGCCGCCGACGCCCGCGACGGTGAAGGAGCGTCCGGCGATCTCCGCCGTGGCGCCCGGCTTGAGCCCGGTCTCCTCGGCGAGGTCTCGGGAGAGGGTGACCTGGCCCGGCGGCGGCGCGTCCTTGCCCGCGTCGACGCCGAAGAGGGCGACCGGAGTCCCCTCCCCCAGCCGGTTCATGCCGATGCCGAGCGGTTCGGCCCGTACACCCGGGACGTCCTGCCAGCCCTGCAGCGTCCGCTGGTCGATGCGGCTGGTCGTGAAGGAGTCGCCGTTCAGCACGACCCGGTCGGCGGGCAGGTTCGCGATGGCCGAGCCGCTGTCGCGGGCCAGGCCCTCGGTGAGCCCGGACAGCATCGTCACGAGCAGGGTGATGAGCAGGACGACCGCTCCCATCAGCGCGAACCGCCCCTTGGCGAAGCGCAGGTCCCGTAGCGCCACGAACACCGTGAATCCCCCGTCCAGCTCGGTTCCAGTGCCTCCAGCCTCGCCGCGCGGGACGGGGCGGCACATCGTGCGGCGGCACCGCCGGGCCGCCTCCTTCCGGACGGCCGGAATCAACCTTTCGATCGATGTGACCTGGGGGTTCCTCGCTTACGCTGGGTGAGAAATGAGGAACGATCCGTTCTCCCCGGCGATGCGCCTGCTCGCCTGGGCCATGCACGGCACCTTCGCGGTCCTGCTCGCGATCGCCCTGGCGCGCAGCCTGCGGGACGGCCCGGTGCTGGCGGGCGGGCTCCTGCTGGGCGCCGTGTACGCGGGCGGGATCGTCCAGAGCACGCGGCACCGTCCCCGGCTCGGGCCGGCGCGGGCGTGGCTCGCGGTGCTCACCGCCGGGTGGGCGGCGCTGGCGCTCGCGTCCCCCGCCTTCGTGTGGCTGGCCTTCCCGCTGTTCTTCCTGTACGTCCACCTGCTGCGGCTCGCGTGGGCGCTGCCCGGCGTGGTGCTGCTGACGGCCGCCGCGATCGGCGCGGTCGCCTGGCACGGCGACGGGGTCACGCTCGCGGAGGTCGTCGGGCCGAGCGTCGGAGCGGCCGTCGCGACCCTGATGGCGCTCGCCTACCAGGCGCTCTACCGGGAGAGCGAGGAGCGCCGGCTGCTGATCGACGACCTCGTGCGGACCCGGGAGCGGCTCGTCCGGGCGGAGTCGGACGCGGCGCGGCTCACCGAGCGGGAGCGGCTGGCACGGGAGATCCACGACACGCTCGCGCAGGGCATGTCGAGCATCATCCTGCTGCTGCGCGCCGCGCAGCGCGACCTCGACTCCGACCGCGACACCGCCCGGGGACGGCTCGCCGAGGCCGAGGAGGCGGCGGCGGAGAACCTCGCGGAGGCCCGCAACTTCGTGCGGGAGCTGGCGCCGCCCGTGCTGGAGCGGTCGTCGCTCACCGACGCGCTCCGCCGGATCACCGAGTCGGCGGCGGCGCGGTCGGCGTCCCGGATGCGGTTCGAGACGTCCGGCGAGCCGCTGGAGCTGCCCACCGAGTACGAGGTGGCGCTGGTCCGCATCGCGCAGGGCGCGCTCGGCAACGCCGCGCAGCACTCCGGCGCCGGCAACGTCGGCGTCACGCTGACCTACCTCGACGACATGGTGGTGCTGGACGTCTACGACGACGGCCGCGGCTTCGACCCGGCGGCGCCGGTCGACGGCTACGGCCTGCGGGCCATGCGGGAGCGGGCCCGCGCGCTCGGCGGCACGCTGGAGGTCGAGTCCGCGAAGGACGAGGGCACCGCCGTCGTGGCGACCCTCCCGGTACCGGCCGGCGACGGGGGCGGCACATGAGCCCGATCAGGATCCTGCTGGTGGACGACCACCCGGTGGTGCGCTCCGGCATCCGCGCGATGCTCGCCGACCAGCCCGACTTCGAGCTGGTCGGCGAGGCGGCGACGGGCGAGGAGGGCGTCGCGGAGGCGCGGCGGCTGAAGCCGTCGGTCGTCCTGATGGACCTGCGGCTCGGCGCGGGCATCCACGGCGGCGAGGCCACCCGGCGCATCACCGCCGGGCCGGACGCGCCGCGCGTCCTCGTGCTGACCACGTTCGACACCGACTCCGACATCCTCGCCGCGATCGAGGCGGGCGCCACCGGCTACCTGCTCAAGGACGCCCCGCCGGACCGGCTGTTCGCCGCGATCCGGTCGGCCGCCGCCGGGGACAGCGCGCTCGCGCCGAGCGTCGCGTCCCGGCTGCTCGGCCGCATGCGGACCCCGGCGGCCACCCTCACCGCGCGGGAGCTGGACGTCCTCGGCCTGGTCGCCGAGGGATTGTCGAACCGGCAGATCAGCAAGCGGCTGTTCCTCAGCGAGACGACGATCAAGACGCATCTGGTGCACATCTACGCCAAGCTCGGCGTCGACTCCCGCACCGCGGCGGTCGCCGCCGCGACCCGCCGCGGGCTGATCCGCCCGTCCTGATCCCTCCCGATCAGCCCCTCCCGATCAGCCCCGGACGGCGGGGCGGCGCGGCCACAGCGCCCGGTCGCCGAGCAGCCGCACGATCGCCGGGACCAGCAGCGGCCGGACGACGAACGTGTCCAGCAGGATGCCGATCGCCATCGCCATGCCGAACTGGTACAGCTCGCGGATCGGCTGCGTCATCAGCACCGCGAACGTCCCGGCGAGGATCAGCCCGGCCGAGGACACCACGCCGCCCGTGCGGGTGATCGCGGCGCGCAGCGCCTCCACCGGAGGCTTGTGCGCCGCCTCCTGCCGGTACCGGCTCATGATGAAGATGTTGTAGTCGACGCCGAGCGACACCAGGAAGATGAACACGTAGGCGGTGACCCGGTTGCCGATGCCGAGGTCCCCGCCCAGCCAGACGGTGATCGCGACGGTCAGGCCGAGCGTGGCCAGGAACGACAGGACGAGCGTGGCGAGCAGGTACAGCGGCGCGAGCACCGACCGCAGCAGCCCGGCCAGCACCGCCCCGACGATCAGCAGCACCAGCGGGACGAGGACGAGCATGTCCCGGTCGAGCGCCGACTTGATGTCGGCGGTCTCGGCGGTGGGCCCGGCCACGAGCACCCGGGCCTGGGCGATCCCGGCGTCCCGCGCGGCCGTGGCTGCGGCGGCCCGGAGCGGGTCGACGGCGTCCATCGCGGCGGGCGAGTAGGGGTTGTCCTTCAGGACGACGGTGATCCGCGCGGCCCCGCCGCCGGGCGCGATGTCGCGGGACGGGTCGAACGCCGTCCGCGCCGCCCGCGGGGCGATCTTCGCCCGGACGGCCTCCGCCTGGCCTGGGGTGATGCCCGTGCCGCGCACGAGCAGCGTGGACGGCGCGATCTCCCCCGGGCCGAGGTCGCGGTCGATGATGCGCTGCCCGGCGGCCGAGTCGGTGCCGACCCGGAACCCGCTGACGAAGTCGAAGCTCTCCTTGTAGCCGGTCATGCCGAGGCAGAGCACGGCCAGCAGCACGAGGGTGGCCGCGAGGACGCGGCGCGGCGCGACGACGACCAGGTCCGCGGCGCGCCGCCAGACGCCTCCGCCGGCCGCGCGCCGGGCCATCGCCACCTCGGAGAACGGCCAGAACACCGCGCGTCCGAGCAGCAGGACGGCCGCCGGGATGAAGGTGAAGGCGACGACCGCCATCACCGCGACGCCGAGCGCCAGGTAGGGCCCGAAGCCGCGCAGCGCCGGGGACACCAGGGCCAGAAGCGCGAACATGGCGAGCACGATGGTGGACGCGCTGGCCAGCACCGACTCCGCCGTCCCGCGCAGCGCCGCCCGCATGGCGGCGAACCGGTCGGGGGCGTCGGCGAGCGCCTCCCGGTACCGGCTGGTGATGATCAGCGCGTAGTCGGTGCCGACCCCGAACAGCAGCACGGTCATGATCGACGCGGTCTGCGAGCTGACGGTGATGGCGCCCGCGTCGGCGAGCAGCGCGCCGAGCGTCTGGGTGACACGCATGGCCACGCCCACCGCGAGCAGCGGCACGAGGGCCAGCAGCGGCGACCGGTAGACCGCCAGCAGGATCACCAGGACGAGCAGGACGGTGCCGAGCAGCAGCACCTTGTCCCCGCTGGAGAAGACCTTCACGGTGTCGACGATGATCCCGGCGGGGCCGGTCACCGCGACCGTCGCCGCCGGGGCGGCGTCCTTGACGGCCGTCCGGAGACCGGCGACGGCGTCCTCGAACGCGTCACCGGTCGGGTCGCCGGTGACGGGGACGATCACGACGCGCGTCTTGCCGTCCGCCGAGGTAAGGCCGTCGCCGCCGGGGACGCAGTCGGTGCCGGGCTTCGTCCCGTCCTGGCCGCACACCGGGGAGACCGGCATGCCGAACCCCTCCCCCGCGGCCCCTGCGGCGCGGGTCACGGCGGCGGTGGCGGCCGGGCCGTCCTCGGCTTTCACGACCACGACGGCCGGGAGGGCGTCGCTGCCGGGGAAGGCCCGCTCCAGCTCCCGCTGCGCGACCGACGAGTCGCTGGCCGCCGGAGCGCTGTTCGCCGACGAGTTGTCCTGCACCGATTTCAGGTCGGGGGCCAGCCCGGCCAGGGCACCGGTCAGGACGATCCAGAGCGCGACCGTGAGGGCCGCCGAGCGTTTGGAGGCGAGCATCGCCCGCAGCAGAGCCGACATGGGCACCTTCATCATGGGGACGGGGAATTTTGGAAACAGGGTGTCGCTATAACTGCGGATACCATATCCGGGCCCGGTCGATGGGCCGTCCGGGGGTGGGGGAAGCGGAGGCGACGGGGTGCCGAAGATCAACGCGCCGACCGTCCGGGAGCACCGCAGCCGGATGGAGGCGGCGCTGGTCGACGCGGCCGAGGAGATCCTGCGCGAGGGCGCCGGGCTCACCGTGGGCGCGGTGGCGCGCCGGGTCGGCATCGCCCGGTCCAGCGTCTACAAGTACGTCGACACGGTCGACGAGCTGATCGAGGCCGTCGTCGCCCGCGACTTCCCGCGCTGGACCGAGGCCGTCCGGCGGGCGGTCGACGCGGCGCCCACCCCGGCGGAGCGGGTCCTCGCCTACGCCCGCGCCAACATCGCCGAGGGCTCCGGCGGCGACCACAAATGGCGCGTCGGCCTGGCCCGCGCGTCCCTCTCTCCCGAGGGCACGGCCCGCATCATGGCGCTGCACCGCGACCTGGAGGCCCTGCTCAGCGGGTCCGTCGAGGAGCTGGACGTCCGGCACCCCGACCTGCTGCAAAGCGCCGTCCAGTCGCTGGTCGACACCGCCGTCCGCGCCATCGACGCGGGCAAGGACCCCGCAGCCGTCACCGACTTCACCATCAGCGCGATCAAGGCCATCATCGACGGCCCTCCCGAGGAGCCCGGCTAGGGCAGCAGGTGCCTCTCGTAGGCGGTGGCCACGGCCGCCGCCCGGTCGTTGACGTCGAGCTTCGCGTAGATGTGCGTGAGGTGGGTCTTGACCGTGGCCTCACTGATGAACAGCTCGGAAGCGATCTCCCGGTTGCCGGTGCCGCGCGCCACCAGCCGCAGCACCTCCAGCTCGCGGGCGCTGAGCGAGCCGCCGCCGCGCGGGTCGCGCACCCGCGACACCAGCCGGGCCGCGATGGCCGGGGACAGCACGGTCCGGCCCTCGGCGGCGGCGCGGACGGCGTCGAACAGCTCGTCGCGCGGCGCGTCCTTCAGCAGGTAGCCGGTCGCGCCCGCCTCGATCGCCGGAATCGTGTCGGTGTCGGTGTCGTAGGTGGTGAGGACGAGCACCTTGCAGGGCAGCCCGCGCCGGGTGAGCTCGGAGATGGCCTCCACGCCGCCTCCGCCGGGCATCCGCAGATCCATGAGGACGACGTCGGGCCGGAGTTCCGCGGCGAGCGCCACGGCCTCGCGGCCGTCGGCGGCCTCGGCCAGCACCTCGAACCCGGGGGCGGCGGCGAACATGCCGCGCAGGCCGTCCCGCACGACCGGGTGGTCATCGACGATCAGCAGGCTGATGTCAGCGGTGTTCTCGGCGGCGGCGTCAGGCATGGCGGATCAAAGGTACGCGGGCGGACACGGCCGTGCCCCGGCCGGGCTCGGACTCGACCTCCAGGGTGCCGGCGACGCGTTCGGCGCGCTCGCGCATGGCGGTCAGCCCGAAGCCGCCGGACGGGCGGGCGGCGACGGCGAAGCCGCGGCCGTCGTCGCGGACGTCCAGGGTCACCTCGTCGTCCATGTAGGAGAGGGTCACGCCGACGCGTTCGGCGTGCGCGTGGCGGGCGGCGTTGGCGAGGGCCTCCTGGGCGATGCGCAGCAGCGCGGCCTCCAGCTCGTCGTGCAGCGGCTCGACCGTCCCGGTGACGGTGAACCGGGCCCGGCCCTCGGTGGCCTTCTTCAGCGCCTCGGGGAGCGTGCCGTGCTCCAGGTCGGCGGGCGCGAGGTCCTGCACGGACCGGCGGGCCTCGCGCAGGCTCGCGCGGGCGAGGTCGGTGGCGCGGCGGACGTGCTCGCTGTCCTCGGCGGCCTGGAGCTGGGTGATGATGCCCGCGAGGCCCTGCGCGATGGTGTCGTGGATCTCGGCGGCCAGCCGGCGGCGCTCGTCGCTGACGCCGGCCTCGCGGGCCTGGACGAGCAGCTGGGCCTGGAGGCCGGCGTTCTCGGCGAGGGCCTGCTCCAGCCGGGCGTTGGTCCGCTCGAGTTCGGCGATCGTCTCGTCCTGGACGCGGGTGCGCTCGGCCTCCCGGTCGGCGAGGGCGCCGAAGACGACGATCAGCCCGCTGTTCAGAACGAGGAGCCCGGCGAACCCGGCCGCCTGGCCGGGGCTCTGCGGCGGCAGCCCGCCCGACTGCGCGCCCGCCATGGTGACCGCCGTGACGAACGCCCCGGCCATGGCCCAGCGCCGGCTCAGGAAGTGCTGGGAGTCGAAGTACCCGAGCACGGCGTAGACGGAGAAGAACGGGTTCAGCCAGGACATGGCGAAGGCGAGGGCGGTCCGCGTCCAGAAGTAGACGGGCCCCGGGATCTTCCGCCCGGCGTGCAGGATCTGGAGCGCCAGCGCGGTGACCAGGAGGGCCGCCGCCGCCCGCTCCTCCGCCACCGACATGACCATGTCGCGGATGAGCAGGGCCAGGAAGGTCGCGAGCGGCAGCAGGGCGAACGGTCCCCAGCGATAGAACCGTTCCCATTGCTCCTGGATTGTCGCCATTGCCCCAGTTTTCCCTACTCCCAGCGGAACCAGCGAACGGCGGCGGCGATCAGGACGGCGGCCCACCCCGCGGTGACGCCCAGGTGCGCCCAGTCGGGCCAGCCGCCCTCGGCGGCCTGGTTGAGGGCCTGCGACGCGGCCCCGAACGGGAAGTACTCTACGACGTCCTGCAGCAGGTCGGGCATGGCCTGGACCGGCACCCACACCCCCGCGAGGAACATCGCCGGGAAGAACACGACCGACCCGACGACGGTGGTGGCCTTGGTGGTCGGCGTGACCGCCGTGACCGCCGCGCCCAGCGCGAGCGCGCTGAGGGCGCCGAGCAGCAGCGCCAGCAGGTAGCCGGGCACCTGGCCGGGCAGCGCCACGCCGAAGGCGATCCGGCCGACGGCGATGACCAGCAGCGCCGACCCCAGCGCGGCGGCGAAGTGCAGGACGATCTGCGCGGCCAGCAGCGAGCCCGGCCGCACCGGCGTGGTCGACATGCGGCGCAGGATGCCGCGCTCCCGGTACCCGGACAGGACGGGCGGCAGCGCCTGGATCCCCGCCATGATCAGCGCGAGCAGCACGTTGACCGGGACGTACAGGTCGATGACGCGGTTGCCGCCGAGGGAGGGGTCCGGCTCCCGGAACGACGGGATCAGCCCGAGGATCGTCAGCAGCACGGTCGGGAAGGCGACGATCCAGAACAGGCTGAACGGCTCGCGGGAGAAGAGCCGGGCTTCGGCCCTGAGGACGGCGGTGGACGCGGACACGTCAGTTCTCCTGCTCTGCGGTGAGTTCGAGGAAGGCGTCGTCCAGCGTGGAATCGGTGATCCGCAGCTGGTGGGCGGTGATCTGGCGGCGGGCGAGCAGCGAGATGACCGCGTTGACGGTCGCGTCGGTGCCGTGCACGGTGACGCGGCCGTCCCGCAGCTCGAAGGTCGTGGCCTCGGGCAGCCCGGTCAGCTCGCCGTCGTCGAGGGGACGGGACGGGGTGAAGGAGAGCACGGTGCCGCCGGCGCTGCGCCGGATCAGCCCGGCGGGGGTGTCGAGCGCCGCGAGGCGGCCCTGCTTGAACACCGCGATCCGGTCGCAGAGGCGCTGCGCCTCCTCCATGAAGTGGGTGACGAGCAGGACGGTGACGCCGGAGCCCCGGACGTCCTCGATCAGCTGCCAGGTGTCGCGGCGGGCGCGCGGGTCGAGGCCGGTGGTCAGCTCGTCCAGGACGACGATGCGGGGGCGGCCGATGAGGGCGAGGGCGATGAACAGGCGCTGCTTCTGGCCGCCGGACAGCTTGCCGAAGCGGCTGGCGAGCTTCCCGGTGATGCCGAGGCGCTCGGCGAGTTCGCGCCAGTCCGCCGGGTCCGGGTAGAAGGCGCTGTAGAGCTCCAGCGCCTCGCGCACGGTCAGCTTCTCCTGGAGTTCGCTCTCCTGGAGCTGGACGCCGAGGATCCGGGTCAGCTCGCCGCGCTCGGTGCGCGGGTCGAGCCCGGCGACGCGGACGGCGCCCGCGTCGGGCTCGCGCAGCCCCTCCAGGCACTCGACGGTCGTCGTCTTCCCGGCGCCGTTGGGGCCGAGGATCCCGAAGATCTCCCCTTCCTCGACGGCGAACGTGACGTCGTCCACCACGGGACGGCCGCCGTAGACCTTGCGCAGGCCGTTGACTTCGATGATCGGCATGCTTCGAGCATCCCGGCGGGCGCCGCCCGCGCACATCGCCCGGCCCGCTCGACCCGGCATCAACCGATCGGATGATGCCGGGCTACGACCTTCCCGAGGGCTGCGACTTCCCCGAGCGCTACGACTCGGCGGCCGCCGGTCGGGGCCAGACCAGCGTCCGGCCCAGGTGGACGATCATCGCGGCGAACGCGAGCGTCCACGCCGCGACCGCCACCCACATCTCGTGCCTGCCGATCCACTCGACCGCGGGCAGGTCGTCGGCGACGCCGAGGTACTGGCCCGCGACGCCGTACATGCCGAGGGGGAACACGATGCTCCACAGCGTCGCCTCGTACCGGAGCGGGACGCGGTGGACGGCGTGCCGCCACACCCCGGCCGCGACCAGCGGGACGATCAGCCAGCTGCCGAACGCCCAGAAGACGACGCTGGTCCCGGCGATCAGGCCGCGGGTGGCGTTCACCATCGGCGCGTCGGCCATCTCCACGATCCGGGCGCCGGCCACGACGGTGATGGCGGTGGCGCCCATGGCGACCCAGTAGGGCGGGGTCAGGTCCTTCGGGCGCAGCGGGTACATCAGCATCCGCGCGGCGACGAACACGCCCGCGGCGGCGTACAGGATCGCGCCGACCGACCAGGAGCAGACGGCGACGAGCGCGAGTTCGGAACGCACCGAGCTGACCGGCTCCAGCGCCGCCGCGAGCACCGCGACGGACTGGCTGGCGACCACCCAGATGAACCAGGTGCCGTTGGCGCCGGCGATGACGGGCCGGTCCTCGCGGCCGAGCACCGCCGTCCACGGCACGACGTAGCCGAGCACGATCCAGCCGATGCCGCCGACGGCGAGCAGCGCGAACGCGATGCCGTGCTCGCCCGTCCCGGCGATGCGGGTGCCGAGCACGTCGGTGCCCGCGACGAAGGTGAAGAACCCGAAGCCGCGGGCCGGGTCCGTGAAGTCGGCGCGCAGCTCGGCTCGGTACGCGACGGCCCGCCACGCGGTCGCCGCGACGAGCACGGCATAGCACGCGATGGCCAGCCACATCAGCGCGTGGGAGAGCGTCTCCAGCCCGTTGGTATGGACGCCGATCGAGACGATCCCGGTCCCCATCACCAGCGCGAAGTACCCCGGATTGAGACTCGCCACCGCCTGCTCGACCGCGCCACGCCGTTCCCCCGTGCGCTCGCTGATCACCAATCCTCCGAAGGCCACCCCCGGCGCTTTGGGCCAGGTGGGATTCGTAGTCTCTCAGCTCAGGTCCGAAGGGGTCGGGACAGTCCGGCATCGACTTTCGTCGACGCACGGCCGCATTCTCCGTACATCCACGTTCACTTTCTGTAATGTGCCGGTCATGCGGACGGCGTACAAGTGCCGGGCCTATCCCGATCCAGAGCAGGCGGCCATCCTCGGCCGCACGTTCGGCTGCGTCCGCCTGGTGTGGAACAAGGCCCTCGCCGAACGCCACCGCGCCTGGCGCTCCGAGGGCAGGCGCATCTCTTACAAGGAGGCCGACGCCGCGCTGACGGCGTGGAAGAAGACTGAAGAGTTGGCGTTCCTGTCCGAGGTGTCCTACGCGCCGCTGCAACAGGTGCTGCGGCACCAGTACGCAGCGTTCGCAGCGTTCTTCGCCGGCCGCGCCCGCCATCCCCGCTTCAAGAACCGTGCCTCCCGCCAGACCGCGCACTACACCCGTTCGGCGTTCCGTATCAAGGACGGCGAGTTGTGGCTGGCCAAGACCACCGCGCCGCTGCCACTGGTGTGGTCCTTCGACGAGGTGGACCTGGCCGCACTGAACCCGACGAGGGTGGTGGTCTCGCGGGACCCGGACGGCCGCTGGTATGTGACCTTCGCCGTTGACACCGACGTCCCCGCGCCCATGCCCGCCATCGGCCACGCCATCGGAATCGACCTCGGCGTGAAGGACTTCGCGGTGACGAGTGACGGCGACCGCATCGCCAACCCCCGCCACCTGGAGAAGAAGCAGCGCAGTCTGGCTCGGTACCAGCGGCGTATGAACCGCAAGCAGCCCGGCAGCAACAACCGGCACAAGGCCAGAACCAAGTTCGCCCGAGCCTCTCGCAAGGTCCGCGATGCCCGTGCCGACTTCCTGCATCGCACCAGCTCGAACCTCGTCCGCCGGGCGGACGTGATCGTGATCGAAGACCTCGCGGTCGCCAACATGATGCGCAACCACAGGCTGGCCCGCGCCATCTCCGACTGCGGATGGGGCGAGTTCCGCCGCCAACTCGAGTACAAGGCCGGACGCGCCGGGCGCGTCCTGGTGGTGATCGACCGCTGGTTCCCCTCGTCCAAGACCTGCTCGGCGTGCGGGCACCTGCTGGAAACCCTGAGTCTTTCCACCCGGCACTGGACGTGTCCGGGCTGCCGCACCCGGCATGACCGGGACATCAACGCGGCCAAGAACATCGTTGCGGCTGGTCGAGCCGTAGCCGGGCAGGCGCCCGGCGAGGTCTGTGGAGCTGACGTCGGACGGCAGGGGATCTCCCCACCGCAGTCGGCACGGAAGCAGAAACGCCCGCGGCGCAAGCCGCGGGAATCCCCTCCTTGCGAGGGGAGGGAGTCAAATCAGTACGGTACGCCGATCTTGCGCCACTTCCGTCCTCCGGTCCCCGGTTCGGGCGGCGGGGCGGCGCGGCGGTCGCGGTACACGACGTAGGGCCGCCACAGGTACCACAGCGGGATGCTCCACGCGTGGACGAGCCGGCTGAACGGCCACACCGCGAAGATCATCCAGGCGGCGGTGGCGTGCACCTGGTACATGATCGGAGCGGCGCCGATCGCGCGGTGGTCCGGGGAGCCGGCGAACAGGCTGCGGAACCACGGGGACACCGTGTTGCGGTAGTCGTAGCCGCCCCCGAACTGCTGCACGCCGAGCGTCAGGTAGATGCCGAGGACGCTGATGATGCCGAGCAGGATCAGCGCGAGGTAGTCGACCGCGCTGGTCGTCGCCCGGACGCGCGGCACCCCCATCCGGCGGAAGATCAGGATTCCGGCGCCGACGAGCACGCCGATCGCCGCGACCGACCCGGCGATGCCGGAGAACAGCGTGTAGGCGCGCTCGGGGATGCCGAGCCACTCGGTGAACGACTTCGGGACGAGGATGCCGATGACGTGGCCCGCGATGGCGGCGAACGTGGCGTAGTGGAACAGCGGCGCGCCCCATTTGAGGAGGCGGCGCTCCTGCAGCTGGGTGGAGCGGCTCGTCCAGCCGAACTGGTCGTAGCGCCACCGCCAGATGTGCCCCACCACGAAGACGATCATCGCCGCGTAGGGCAGGATCACCCACCACCACAGGTCGCCGCTGGTCATCGCGTCGGTCATCGCCGAGCCCCCGCTCCGGTTCCGTCCAGGTACTCCGGCGGGGCGAACGGCGCGAGCCCCACCTCCTCCTCGGGGGGACCCTGCTCCCGCGCCCGCCGGACGAGCGCGAGGTCGCGGCGGCCGGGGCGCGGCAGCCGCGCGCACACCGCCTCGACGAGGTCGGCGTAGGGGGTGCCCGCGTCGTGCAGGGCGGTGCGCAGCAGTTCCAGGTCGGCGCGGTGCCGGCGGAGCAGCTTCTCGCCGTCCGGGGCGAGCGCCGCGAAGTCGAGGACGAGCGGCAGGTAGTCCGGCAGCTCGTCGTCGGACGGCGCGAACCCCGCGACCCGGTAGGCGGTCTTGAACGCCAGCAGCGCCATCCCGCGCTTGCGGGTGTCGCCGTGCCGGGCGTAGGTGAGGTAGAGCGCGCAGCGGCGCCGCAGGTCGAACGTCTCGACGTAGTGCTGCGCGACCTCGGTCGGCTCGGTGGCGCGCAGCCAGCCGAGGAACCGCGCGAACGCCTCGCGGGACGCCTTCGGCCGGGTCTCGGACGCGGCGGCGTCGAGCCGGTCGAGGCCCTCGAACAGCGCCATGGTCGGGTACTGGAGCAGCACTGAGGCGAGTTTGTACGCCTGGCCCGCCTTCTCGCTCACCGGGCGTCCCCTTCCGGGAAGAGGTGGGGAGCGTCGCCGCGGCCGTCCCAGCCGAGCAGGTTGAAGTGCGTCCTGCCGTCATCCGCCCGGAACGTGCTCGCGCCGCCGCGCACCTCGCCCGGGTGGAAGCTCTCGACGCTCGCCTGCGGCCCGTGCCCGCCCATGCCGGGGCCGCCGTCGCCGTCGAGGCTGCAGAACAGCTGCTCGTGCTGGGCCATGAGCCGTCCGGCGTCCTCGGCGTGCGCCTTCGGGATGACGTAGCGGTCCTCGTACTTGGCGATGGCGAGGAGGCGGTACAGGTCGTCCAGCTCGTCGGGGGTGGACCCGACGGACGCGGGCAGGTCCTCGGCGAGGTCGAGCCCGAGCTGCCCGGCGCGCTGCACGGTGCGGACGGCGGCGAGCTTGCGCAGCACGTTCCGGACGGTCCCCGTCTCCCCCGCCGTGAACAGGTTGGCGAGGTACTCGATGGGGATGCGCAGCTCGTCGATGGTGGCGAACACCCGGTCGGGGTCGGCGTCGCCGTACCCGGCGGAGTGCGCGACGTCGGCGACCGGGGACAGCGGCGGGATGTACCAGACCATCGGCAGCGTCCGGTACTCCGGATGCAGTGGCAGCGCCACCCGGTGCCGGACGGCCAGCGCGTAGACCGGGGAGCGCCGCGCGGCGTCGATCCAGTCGGCGGGGATGCCCGCCTCGGCCGCCGCCCTCCGCACCTCAGGGTCGGACGGGTCGAGGAACACCGACAGCTGCGCCTCGTACAGGTCCTGCTCGTCCGGCGTCGCCGCGGCCTCGGTGACCTTGTCGGCGTCGTACAGGAACAGCCCGAGGTAGCGGAGCCGCCCGACGCAGGTCTCGGCGCAGATGGTGGGCTGCCCGCCCTCGATGCGCGGGAAGCACAGCGTGCACTTCTCCGCCTTGCCGGTGCGGTGGTTGAAGTAGACCTTCTTGTACGGGCAGCCGGACACGCAGAACCGCCAGCCCCGGCACCGGTCCTGGTCGACGAGGACGATGCCGTCCTCCGCCCGCTTGTACATCGCGCCGGACGGGCAGGACGCCACGCAGGACGGGTTGAGGCAGTGCTCGCAGATGCGCGGCAGGTAGAACATGAAGACCTGCTCGAACTCCATCCGGACCCGGTCCTCGATGCCGGCGAGGTCGGGGTCGGCGAGGGCGTGCTCGGGGGCGCCGGCGAGGTCGTCGTCCCAGTTGCTGCCCCAGCGCGGCGACATGTCGCGGCCGGTGAGCGCGGAGATGGAGTGCGCGCTCGGGTTCTGCGTGCCGAGCGGGGCGTCGATCACCGTCTGGTAGTCGTACGTCCACGGGTCGCCGTAGTCGTCGATCGTCGGCAGGTCGGGGTTGTAGAAGATGGACAGCAGCCTGCGCAGCCGCCCGCCCGCCTTGAGCTGGAGCCGGCCCTTGCCGTCGAGCGTCCAGCCGCCCTTCCACTGGTGCTGGTCTTCGTAGCGGCGCGGGTAGCCGAGGCCGGGCTTGGTCTCGACGTTGTTGAAGTACACGTACTCGGTGCCGGGACGGTTGGTCCAGGTCTGCTTGCAGGTGACCGAGCAGGTGTGGCAGCCGATGCACTTGTCGAGGTTCATCACCATCGCGACCTGCGCCATGGGACGCATCAGAACCGCACCTCCTGGGACCTCCTGCGGATGACGGCGACCTCGTCGCGCTGGCTGCCGGTCGGGCCGTAGTAGTTGAACCCGTAGCTGAACTGGCCGTAGCCGCCGATCAGGTGCGTCGGCTTCACCACGAGCCGGGTGAGGGAGTTGTCGGAGCCGCCGTGCCAGCCGGAGATCTCCGATTTCGGGGTCATCAGGTGCCGGTCCATGGCGTGGTACATGAAGACCGTGCCGCGCGGCATCCGGTGGGTGACGACGGCCCGGCAGGCGACCACGCCGTTGCGGTTGTACGCCTCGATCCAGTCGTTGTCGCGCACGTCGATCGTCGCGGCGTCGGCGGGGCTCATCCAGATGACCGGTCCGCCCCGGAAAAGCCGCAGCATGTGCAGGTTGTCCTGGTACTCGGAGTGGATCGACCATTTGGAGTGCGGCGTGAGGTACCGGACGGTGACCTCGGGCCGGCCCTCGTCCCGCAGCCCCAGCTCGCCGGAGTAGTGGCGGGCGTAGGTGAGCGGCGGCCGGTACGTCGGCAGCGCCTCGCCGTACTCGTGGATCCAGTCGTGGTCGAGGAAGAAGTGCATGCGGCCGGTCAGCGTGTGCCAGGGCTTCTTGCGCTCGACGTTGACGGTGAACGGCGAGTACCGGCGTCCGCCCGACTCGATGCCGGACCACTCCGGGCTGGCGAAGACCGGGCGCGGCTGCACCACCGTGTCGCTGAACGAGATGCGCTCCCCGGCGCGCTCCTCGCCGAGGTCGGCGAGGGCGACGCCCGTCCGTTTCTCCAGGTCGCGCCAGCCCTGCATGGCGACGTGCCCGTTCGTGGTGCCCGACAGCGCGAGGATCGCCTCGGCCATGTGCAGGTCCAGCGCCAGGGAGGGACGCCCGTCGGCCACACCGCCGCGCACGACGCCGTTCGTCTCGCGCAGGTAGGCGACCGCCTCCGACGGCACCAGCGAGACGCCCTTGGTGGACGTGCCGAGCGTCTCGACGAGCGGGCCGAGCGCGGCCATCTTCTCCGCCACCGCCGCGTAGTCGCGTTCGATCGTCACCAGGCGCGGCATGCTCACCCCGGGGACGGGCTCGCACTCGCCCGCCTTCCAGTCGAGGACGCGCCCGCCCGGCTGCGCGGTCTCGTCCGCGCTGTCGTGCATCAGCGGCACCGGGACCACGTCGGTGCGGGTGCCGAGGCGCCCGGCGGCGAGCCGGGAGAACTCCTCGGCGATGAGCCGGAACGCGTCGAAGTCGGTGCGCGACTCCCACGGCGGCGCGATCGCCGGGTTGAACGAGTGCACGAACGGGTGCATGTCGGTGCTGGACAGGTCGTGCTTCTCGTACCAGGTGGCCGCCGGGAGCACGACGTCCGCGTACGTGCACGAGCTCGTCATCCGGAAGTCGATGGTGGTGAGCAGGTCGAGCTTGCCGCGCGGCGCCTCGTCCCGCCAGGCCACCTCGGCGGGGCGCAGGCCGGGCGGCGACTCCTCGGCCCGGACGGCGTCGTCCGTGCCGAGCAGGTGCCGCATGAAGTACTCCATGCCCTTGCCGGACGAGCCGAGGACGTTCGCCCGCCAGATCGTCATCACGCGGGGCCAGTTCTGCGGCGCGTCGGGGTCCTCGCAGGCGAACTTCAACCGGCCGGCCTTCAGCTCGTCGACCACGTGCTCCGCGACGGGACGTCCCGCCGCCGCGGCCTCGTCGGCGATGTCGAGCGGGTTGCGGTCGAACCCCGGATGCGACGGCGTCCAGCCGAGCCGGGACGCCTGCGCGACGCAGTCGGCGAACGTCCGGCCCCGGAACAGCCCCCGGCTCAGCGGACCGGACATCTCCCCCGGCCCGAACGTCTCGTACCGCCACTGGTCGGTGTGCAGGTAGAAGAACGACGTGCCGGTCATGTGCCGGGTCGGGCGCTGCCAGTCCAGCGCGAACGCCGCCTGCTGCCAGCCGGTCAGCGGCCGCACCTTCTCCTGCCCGACGTAGTGCGCCCAGCCGCCGCCGTTCACGCCCTGGCAGCCGCACAGCATCGTCAGCGTGAAGAACGCCCGGTAGATCTGGTCGGAGTGGTACCAGTGGTTCGTCCCGCCGCCCATGCAGATCATCGACCGGCCCCGCGACAGCTCGGCGTTGCGCGCGAACTCCCGCGCCACCCTGGCCGCCGCCGCGGCCGGGACGGACGTGACCTCCTCCTGCCACGCGGGCGTGTACGGGTGCGCGGCGTCGCCGTAGCCGTCCGGCCACTCGCCGGGGAGCCCGTCGCGCGGCACCGCGTACTGCGCCATCAGGAGGTCGAACACCGTCGTGACCAGCCGCCCGCCGACCCGCGCCACCGGGACCCCGCGCCGGACGACCGTCCCGCCCTCGGTCTCGCCGGTGTCGAAGCGCGGCAGGTCGACCGGCCGCGCGTCCTCGTGCCGCCCGTACAGGGTCAGGACCGGATCGACGTCGCCCAGGTCCAGGTTCCAGCGGCCCTGCCCGGACTCGGTGTACCGGAAGCCGAGCGTCCCGTTCGGCGCCACCGGCTCTCCGGTGCGCGCGTCAAGGAGGACGGGCTTGTGCGCGGCGCCCTCACCGGCGTCTCCCAGCTCGCCGGCGGTGAGGAACTTGCCCGGACGGACGGCGTCCCCGTGCTCCTCCAGCGTCACCAGGAACGGCAGGTCGGTGTAGGTCTTCACGTACTCGGTGAAGTACGGCACCTGCCGGTCGCGGAAGAACTCGGTGAGCACCACGTGGCCCATCGCCATCGCCAGCGCGCCGTCCGTGCCGGGCGCCGCCGCGAGCCAGTCGTCCGCGAACTTGGTGTGGTCGGAGAAGTCCGGCGAGACGACCACGACCTTCTGCCCCCGGTACCGGGCCTCGGTCATGAAGTGCGCGTCGGGCGTCCGGGTGATCGGCAGGTTCGTGCCCCAGATGACGAGGTAGGACGCGTTCCACCAGTCGCCGGACTCGGGGACGTCGGTCTGGTCCCCGTACACCTGCGGCGACGCGATCGGCAGGTCGGCGTACCAGTCGTAGAACGACAGCACCGTCCCGCCGATCATGGACAGGAACCGGGTGCCGGCCGCGTACGACACCATCGACATCGCCGGGATCGGCGAGAACCCCACGACCCGGTCCGGCCCGTACTCCTTGATCGTGTGGACGTGGGCGGCGGCGATCAGCTCGGTGACCTCCGGCCACGACGACCGCACGAACCCGCCCTTGCCCCGCGCCCCCTTGTAGGCGGCCGTCCGCTCCGGGTCGCCGGTGATCTCCGCCCAGGCGGCCACGGGGTCGCTCGTCCGCCGCCGCGCCTCCCGCCACAGCGCGAGCAGCGGCCCGCGCACGTACGGGTACCGCACCCGCGACGGCGAGTAGGTGTACCAGGAGAACGCGGCCCCGCGCGGGCAGCCGCGCGGCTCGTACTCCGGCGAGTCGGGCCCGACCGACGGATAGTCGGTCTCCTGGGTCTCCCACGTGATGATGCCGTCCTTGACGTACACCTTCCACGAGCACGACCCCGTGCAGTTCACGCCGTGCGTGGACCGCACCTCCTTGTCGTGCCGCCACCGCTCCCGGTAGAACTCCTCGGCGCCGCGCCCGCCCTCCCGGTGCACCTCCCGGTAGTCCGCGGACGGCGTCCCCGGCACGAAGAACTGCGCGCCCCGCAGGAGCCCCTCGACCGGCTCGCCCTTGGGCAGCAAGGGCGCAAGCAACCTGCGGTCCGATGACATGCCGACCACCTCGCCTCGCGGCCCCTGGAGTGCGTGCGCGATCACGCCTACCCGCGCCCGCCTCGTCCCCAACCGCCGGGCCGCCCCCTATACCGAACCTCGACGCAAACATGCCCCGGTGGGTACGCGACGGTCGCGGGCGCCCGTCAGGGGCGCCACCGGTACAGGGCGCCCGGCCACCACGCGTACGGGCCCGCGTCGCGGACGAGGGCCGGCACCAGCAGCGACCGGACGACGAGCGTGTCCATCAGCACGCCGAACGCGACGATGAACGCGATCTGCACGAGGAACGCCAGCGGGATCACGACGAGGGCGGCGAAGGTGGCGGCCAGGACCACGCCCGCCGAGGTGATGACGCCGCCGGTCACAGTGAGGCCGCGCAGGACGCCGTCGCGCGGCCCGTGCTTCAGCGACTCCTCGCGCGCGCGGGTCATCAGGAAGATGTTGTAGTCGACGCCGAGCGCGACGAGGAACACGAACCCGTAGAGCGGCACCGACGGGTCGGTGGCGGTGAAGCCGAGCAGGTGCTGGAAGACCAGCGCGGCGATGCCGAGGGTCGCCAGGTAGTTGAGCGCGACCGTCGCGACCAGCAGCAGCGGCATCGCGAGGGAGCGCAGCAGCAGCACCAGGATCACCACGATGATGGCGAGGACGACCGGCAGGATGACGGTGCGGTCGCGCTCGGCGGCGGCGAGGGTGTCGGCCTGCTGCGCGGTGTAGCCGCCGACGATGGCGTCCGCGCCGGGCACCGCGTGCAGGCCGTCCCGGAGGCGTCCGACGGCGTCGCGGGCGGCGGCCGTGTCGGCGGCGGCCGTGAGCGTGACGTCCACGAGGGCGCGGCCGTCCACGACGAGCGGTGCCCCGCCCTGGGTGCGCGGCATGACGTTCGAGACGCCCTCCGTCCGGTCCGCCGTGCGGACGACCTGCGGCAGCGCCCCGGCATTGGTGAGGACGACCGCCGGATTGCCCGCCCCGCCCGGGTAGTGCGCGTTGAGGACGTCCTGCGCCGTGACCGACGGCGCCTCGCCGACGAACGTCTCGCTCAGCGGCACCCCTTCCGTGCGCAGCGTCGGCATGAACGCGGCGAACGCGATCAGCACGAGCAGGGAGGCGGCCCACACGCGGCGCGGGTGTCGGGCCAGCAGGCGCGCGATCCGCTCCCACACCGGGTGCCCGGTCCCGCGGGCGCGGTCGGGGTGCGGGCGGGCGGGCCAGTAGACCGACCGTCCCAGCAGGACCAGCACGGCGGGCAGGAAGGTGAGCGCGCTCAGCAGCGCGCAGGCGATGCCGATGGCGCCGACCGGTCCCAGCGCCCGGTTGTTCGACAGGTCGCTGAGCAGCAGGGCGATGAGCCCGAGGGCCACCGTGCAGCCGCTGGCGGCGATGGCGCCGGCGGAGCGGCGCCACGCGGCCAGCATCGCGTCGGCCCGGTCGTGGCCGCTGGCGAGCTCCTCGCGGAACCGGGCCGACAGCAGCAGCGCGTAGTCGGTGCAGGCGCCGATGACGAGGATCGACAGGATGCCCTGCACCTGGCCGTCCACCGTCACCGTGCCGCGTTTCGCCAGGTAGTAGACGATCCCGCTGGCCAGCCCGAGGGCGAACACCGAACCGAAGATGATCAGGAAGGGCAGCAGGACGCTGCGGTAGACCAGCAGCAGGATCAGCAGGACGACGATGACGGCCACCCCGATGAGCAGGGTGTCGATGCCGGAGAACGCGTCCGCGAGGTCGGCCTGGGTGGCGGCGGGCCCGGCGACGTAGGCGCGGCTGCCCGGGACCTGCGCGGCGGTGCCGCGGATGCGGTCGATGGTGTCGACGCTGTGCTCGCCGACATCGGACTCGACCTGGACGACGCCGGTCAGCGCCGCCCCGTCCTCCGACGGCACCACCGGCGACGGCGCGCCCGTGACGAACGGGACGCCGCCCAGCGAGCCGAGCGCGCGCTGCGCCGCCGCGACCTGCTCGGGCGAGATCCTGCCGTCGTCGGCCGTCCACACGACGATGGCGGGGATGGTCCGGTCGTTCTCGAACGCGGCCTCCTCGTCGAGTACCCGCGTCGACTCGGCGCTCTGCGGCAGGAACGACGACTGCTCGTTGGTGGCGACCTGGCCGAGCTTGCCCGCGTACGGGCCGAGCGTGCCGCCGATCAGCAGCCAGACCAGCAGCAGCACCGCCGGCAGGACCCAGCGGACGGCACGCGATGCGGACATGATCGCGTCCCTTCCCCGGAGGGTACGGCGAAACATGGTCCCCGCCGGGCCGCCGCCCCCGGCCGGGCGCGCCGGTCAGGCGCCGCCCGCGGGGGCGGGGGCGGTCGGCCACACGAAGGCGTGCGTGTACCAGGCGGCCGAGCCGCCGCGGCCGAGCCGCCTGCCGTAGGTGACCGCGATCGCGGCGAGATGCGCTCCGGGGCCGGACCGGTCGGCGGCGGAGTCGTGGATCTCACCCAGCAGCAGCCGGGCCGGCTGGTGCAGCTCCAGCCGCAGGACGAGCGGGCCGCGGCAGCGGGTCGCGGCCCGCGCGACGACGTCCTGGACCAGCGGCGCCACGCGGTCGCTGAGGCTCCCCGCAGCCGGGCCGAGACCCCACGACTGCAGCGCGCCCCGGACGATGCCCCGGACGTTGCCCGCCGCGGTCCGCCCGCCCGGCAGCTGCCAGCGGCCGATGTGCAGCGCCGGCTCCGGAATGGCGGGCGCGGGAACGGTGCTCATGTGCCTCTCCGATCATGAACATGCTCCAGGCCGGTGACCCTCCCGGCCGATGGGCCCGGGCCGGAACACGGGTCGTTGCGTCATGTGCCCGGTCTGCCGGCGCCCATGCGCCAGAGTACGGCCGTTCCCGCGGCCAGGGGCGGTCAGGGTGGATCGGAGTTGGTCAGGCGCGGTCAGGGACGCGGAGCGGGCTTGTCGCGGAGCCGCTGGACGGGGTGCGGGCCCTCGGTCTCCAGCCGGTACTCGTCGCCGAACTTGTCGCGGTGCTCGTCGATGACGCGCTCCTGCGCGCCCCGCTCGGCGTTGATCCTGTCCTGGTACGCCTCGAACCGCTGGTGCGCCTCCTGGACGAAGCCGGTGCCGAGCGTCGTCCAGTCGATCTGGGTGGCGAGCAGTTCGCGGACCAGCTCCTTGTTCGGCTCGAACGTGACCGGCTCGGGCAGCGCCGGCGCCAGCACCGACTCGGGGTCGCGGCCGTCGTGGCGGCGCATCAGGTCGCACGCGATCCGCAGGTGCTCCAGCTCCATGTTCAGGTGGAGCTCCCAGATGTTCTTGATCCGCGGGTCGGTCTCGGTCTGCATGAAGGAGTAGTACAGGTAGCACTCGTTGTACTCGTGGTTGACGAGGCGCTCCCACCACGTCTCGCCCGGGTCGACCAGCGACTCGTAGTGCGTGACGTGCTCCTCCTCCACCAGCCCGATCTCCTGGTAGAGCTGCCGGGCGATCGGCTCCATGTAGAGCGGGCCCATGTTCATGTAGAAGTTCATCGTCTGCTGCTCGGCCGACATGATGGTCAGCGCGTGCAGTTTGGAGATCGGCGCGGCGGCCTCGCGGTCGTAGGGCTGCCGGACGTTGTCGACCGGGTCGCGGTGCTGCTGGTAGCCGGGCCGTCCCGGCATGACCTCGGTGAGCTGGTCGATGACCTTCTCGGCCTTGCGGTGCTCGATGATCTCGTACAGGTTCGCGTACCGGTACAGGTGGTCGAAGTCCTCCAGCAGCCCGAAGTTGTACGACTGCTTGAGGTAGGGGTCGGGCTCCATGCGGGCGACCCAGCCGGTCAGGTCGACGGCGACCTGCTCGTAGGACAGGGTCGTCTCCAGCACCGACGCCTGGCCGGGCAGCAGCCAGTTGACGACCTTCTGCTGCTGCGCCTCGATGTAGCGGACGCTCGCGAGCTGCTGCTTGACCTCGATGTCGGGGCAGACCCGGGCGAAGTGGTGGCTGAACATGATCGCCTCCACCTCGATGCCGTTCATCGTGATGATGCGGCACTTGGTGTAGGGATCGGACTCGTCGGGGTCGATCGGGGCGACGTCGAGCTGCGCCCAGTTGCGCAGCTGGTCGTCCAGCGGGATGCCGCGGTGTTCGAGCGGGTTGAAGGCCAAGGGGCTCACCTTTCCTGCGGATGCTTCGGATGGTCCGGCGGTCGGCCCCTACCCGCGCGATCCGGTTCCGCACGGCTCTCCCCGTCTCCCGACAATTCTTTGCCCAGGCTTCGCCGCGAGCCGCTTACCGGGCCCGGCCGGGGGTACCCGCACCGGACCGGCCGCCGTCCGGGCGGCCGTTCACCGAGGGACCGGGGAAGACAGATGCAGACCACACCCGCCGATGCCGAGACCACCGAGGACGTCGTCGACCTGCTGCGCGCCCAGCACGGCCGGATCAGGGACCTGTTCGACGAGGTGATGCACAGCGAGGGGAGCGCCCGCGAGGAGGCGTTCCGGCAGCTGGTGCGGCTGCTGGCGATCCACGAGACGGCCGAGGAGGAGATCGTCCACCCGGCGGCGCGGAGCCTGCCGGGCGGCGACGGGATCGTGGACGACCGGCTCGCCGAGGAGCGCGAGGCCAAGGAGCTGCTCGCCGAGCTGGACGGCATGTCCCTCGACGACCCGCGGTTCATGAAGTCGCTCGACAAGCTGCGCATGGACGTGCTGACGCACGCCCGCGCCGAGGAGCGCTACGAGTTCGACCGGCTCAAGGTCCAGTTCAGTCCCGCGCAGCTCAAGGGCTTCGCCGCCGCCGTCCGCGCGGCCGAGGCGACCGCGCCGACGCATCCGCGTCCGGGCACCGAGTCGGCGGCCAAGAACATGCTGGTCGGCCCGATGGCGGCCGTGGTGGACCGCGTCCGCGACATGATCCGCGACGCCCGCAAGGGCTGACGCACGGCGCTCAGCAGCTCCCGGCCCACGAGCATTCGAGCCGCTGGCCCGTGCCGGAGCGCCGCCGTGCGGGCGGCGGGGTGCCGCCGGCGAGGCGGACGGCGATCCGGTCCTCGACGTCCTTGGGCGCGCCGCCCGCGTAGCCGTTGAGGATCACCGAGAAGACCAGCGGGCGCCCGGCGGGGCCGGTCACGTAGCCCGACAGCGCCGTGGCGCCGGTCAGGGTGCCGGTCTTGGCGTGCACGTTCCCGGCGGCGGGCGTGCCGCGCATGCGCGAGGCGAGGGTGCCGCCGGCCGTCCGGTCGGGGTCGCCGGCGACCGGCAGCGCCCGGTACCAGGCCGGGAACCACGGCGCCGTCCGCACCCGTTCGAGGAGGGTGCTCACGTCCCCGGCGGTGGTGCGGTCGCGCCGGGACAGCCCCGACCCGTCGGCCATCTCCAGCCGGTCGGACGGGACGCCGAGGGAGCGCGCGTACCGCTCGATCACCGGGAGCCCCGCGTCCCAGCTGCCCTGGCCCGCAGCCTTCCGCCCGATCGCCTTCACCAGGATCTCGGCGATCATGTTGTTGCTGAGCTTGAGGAACGGGACCATCAGCCGCGACAGCGGCATGGACGCGCGGGACGCGAGCACGGCGGCGCCCGCGGGCGTCCGGCCGCGCTCGACGTCGCCCTTCACCTGGACGCCGTGGGCCCGCAGCGCCCGCCGGAAGACGTCCGCCGCGTACATGGTCGGCTTCCTGACCGTCCGCAGCTCGGTGAGGGGCGCGGCACCCGCCGGATACGAGCCGCTCACCACGATGGTGTCGCTCCCGACGGCACGGTCGATCTCCAGCGTGGACGGCGAGCCGGCCCGTCCCGTCACCGCCCTGTTGGCGATCTTGACGGTGCCGGTGGCGGGGCTGAGCCCGACCCGGACGGGCTTGCCCGCCGCGCCGGGCCGCACCGACACGTCGACCGTCCCGGCGTCGAAGTCGTCGTTCGGTGAGACCGTCAGTGCGGAGATCGGCGCGGCGTAGTAGTACTGCAGGTCGTCCGGGTCCCAGTGGGACGGGGTCCGGACGGCGTCGAACCAGGTGTCGTCGGCGACCAGGTCGCCCTCCACCCGCCGGACGCCCTTCGCGGCGACCTCGGCGGCCAGCCGGTCGTAGTCGGCGGCCCGCGTCGTCGGGTCACCGGTCCCCTTCAGGTACAGATTCCCCTTGACGGACGAACCGGACACGGCGGTGGCGTGCACGCTCGTCCGGAACCGGTACCCGGTGCCGAGCAGCGACAGCGCCGCGCTGGAGGTGTAGAGCTTCAGGTTCGAGGCGGGCAGCACGGGCGTGCCGGCGCCGCGCGCGTACCGGACCGCGCCGCTGCGGGCGTCGCGCACCACCACGCCGACGGCGGCGCCGTCGAGCCGAGGGTCGGCGAGGATGGCGTCGAGGTCGGTGCGCAGGTCGCCCGGTGCGGCCGCCCGCGCAGGGACGGCGGGCGCGGTGAGCGCCACGACTCCGGCGATCAGGACCGACGGGATCCGCGCATGGTGACCGAGCATGAGCCGAGCGTAAGCCCCCGTCGCCCGCCGTCAAGGACCCGACACCCGTGGGACTCGCGGCCGCGCCCGGTGGCACTGAGACGTCGGCAAGAAGCGAGCCCGCGCATCAGCGCCACGCGAGCGCCGCCCTATCTGACGGCGCAGGTGCGCGTGCGCGGCCACTGATCAGTCAGCCGGCGTATTCGCTGATCTTGCGCAGCAGGGCGACGAGCTGGTCGCGCTCATCGGCGGCCAGCCGCCCGAAGAGGCGCTCGCCGACGTCGGCGCCGACGCGGCGGGCGCGGGCAAGGGTCTGCGTTCCGGTTCGAGTCAGTGTGATCGCGTAGGCGCGCCGGTCCTCCGGGATCCGCTCGCGGCGGACCAGGTCGGCGCGCTCCAGCTCGTCCACGCTGCGCACCATCGTGGACTTGTCGATGCCGGTCAGGTCGATGAGGCGGCGCTGGCTGGACGGCCCGTACATCTCCAGGGCGAGCAGCATCGCGTACTGGCGCACGTCGATGCCCAGCGGGCGCAGCTCGTCGTTCATGCTCTGCCGGCTCCGGTTGTGCGCGGCCGCCAGGAGCATGCCGACGCCGACATGCCGGATGCCGGGGTCGTCGTCCGTGGCCAGGATCCGTTCGAGCAGCTCGTCGAGCATGGACCCATGATAGGGCGGTCTGATATCGTCTCATCTGAGACTTTCTCATTAGAGAACATGGTGGGCGGCGCATCATCGAGGGAGAAGCGCATGCCCGAACTGACCCGCCGCCGCGCCCTGCAGGCGACCGGCCTGACCGCGGCGATGGCCGCCGTCCCGGCCCGGGCGGCCGCCGCCCCGCACAGGGCTCCCCGCGGCAGGATCGACACCCACCACCACGCCGTCCCGCCGAAGATGCGGGAATGGGCGGTCGAGCAGGGCATCATCCCGCCGGAGGGCGGCCCCGCCTGGGCCCAGTGGACGCTGAAGAGCACCCTGCGGGTCATGAACGCCAACGGCATCGCCGCCGGCGTCGCGTCCGCGCCCGTCCCGGCCGAGATCTTCCAGGACCGCGCGACCGCCGTCTCGGGCGTCCGGGCGTGCAACGAGTCGCTGGCCGAACTGGTGCACGACCACCCCACGCGCTTCGGCTTCTTCGCCAACGTCGCGATGCTCCACCCCGACCTGGCCATTCAGCAGGCCGCCCACGCACTGGACGACCTCGGCGCGGAGGGGGTCCTGCTCAACACCTCCGCCGACGGCCACTACCTCGGCGACCCGATGTTCGAGCCGCTGTTCGCCGAACTCGACCGCCGCCGCGCGGTCGTGTTCACCCACCCGGTCGCGCCCAAGGGCATCGTCGAGGTGCCCCTGGTCGGCGACTGGCTCGCCGACTTCCTGCTCGACACGACCCGCACCGCGCTGAGTCTCATCGCCGCGGGCACCCTCGACCGGCACCCCAACGTGTCGATCATCTTGTCCCACGGCGGCGGGTTCCTGCCGTACATGGCGGGCCGCGCCGAACGCTGGGGCCGCGAGGACGACGGCCCGAACCCGGCGAAGATCCGTCCCGCGCTCCGCCGCTTCTACTACGACACCGCGCTGCCGACGTCCCCGTACGCCAGCCCGACCCTGCTCAACGCCGTGGGCGCCGACCGCGTCCTGTTCGGCACCGACTGGCCCGCCAACTCCGCCCGCGAGGTCACCCTCAACACCAGGGACTTCGACCGCGACCCGGCCCTGAGCCGCCGCGCCCACCAGGCCGTCACCAGGGACAACGCCCTCCGCCTCCTGCCGAAGCTGGCCGCCCGCCTCAGGTGACCAACCGGTCGATCTCGTCGAGGACGAACTCCGCGTGCGGACGCACCCGTCCTCGCAGCGCCTCGGTCCAGGTCTCGTCGGCGTAGTGGCTGCCGAGATACAACCGCCGGGCGTGCGCGAGGACGGGACGGTGTTCGGGCGGGAGCCGGTCGAGGGCCCACTCGGCGGCGGCGTCCTTCGACTTGATCTCACCGGTGGCGAGCGTCGTCCAGATGCGCGCCAAGGTCAGCAGGACGTTGCGGGTGTCGTCGTCCAGCTCGTCGAGCAGTTCGGGGATGCCCGCGACGCTGGCCCGGACCAGATCGGAGTGCGGGACGGGCGCGAGAACCTGACCCGGCCGGGGGCCGATCAATGGACGGTCCCCGGCCAGCACCATCGTGATCAGCAGCGCCAGATCGGGCATCGGCTCCGGCTGGGGGACCTTCCCCGCCTCGTACTCATCGCGCAGCCACTCGCCGTACAGGAAGTCGCATACGGGCGGGTAGCGCCAAGGCCGCACCTCGGACTGGACGACCACGACGAGCTCGACCGGCCGGACGTCGTCCCTGATGCCGGAGATGCCGAGCAGACCGTCCAGCAGCGCCCGCCGCTCCTGCTCGTCCAGTGACCGCCGTGAGACGACCAGCACGTCCACATCACTGGCCGGCTTGAGCCCGCCGAGCACAGACGACCCGTGAAGATAGGCGCCGACGACGTCCCCGCCCAGCACACTCTCAGCGAGTTCCACAACACCCCGAAGCTGATTCACCGCACGCGCCCCTTCCTCTGCACAGCTTCTAATGCTGCACGCGTACGACGAGCTTGCCCGTGGCGCGGTTGTGCTCCATGTCGTCGTGGGCCTGCCTCACCTGCTCCAGGCCGTCGTAGACGCGATCGACGGGGAAGTTCAGCCGGCCCTGCGCCACCGCGTCGAGGATCTCTTGGAAGACCTCGCGGGGCAGGTCCCCGACATCGCCGAAGTAGCCCGCCAGGCGCACGCCCCTCGGCAGGTACTCGTTCGGCGAGAAGTCCCGCACCGTCCACTGGTTGGAGAGACTGCCGCCGAAGCAGGCCGTGCCGTGCACGCGCACCGCGCGAAGGGTGTCGGGCAGGGTCGGCGTCCCGACGAGATCGAGCGCAGCGTCCACACCGTCCGGAAAGAGCTCACGGACGGGCGCCGCGACCTCACCGGTGTCGAGCAGCGGATGGTCGACCCCGCGCTCCGCCAGGAAGGCAAGACGGTCGGCCCGCCGGGTGGTGGACAACACCGTGGCACCACGCCAGCCCGCAAGCGCAGCCGCGGCCAGCCCCACCGACGACGTCCCCCCACGTATCAGTACGGTCTGCCCCGGCTGCAAATCCAAGCCCGTGGTGAGCGAACCGTAAGCGGTCTGGACCATCTCCGGCAGCGCACCCAACAGCTCCCAGGGCAGGTCGGTGTCCACAGGAAGGACCTGGGCCAGCGGCACCGACGTGTACTCGGCATAACCGCCGTCGTAGGTGCGCCCCATGTCGCCCATCATCGCGACGACTTTCTGCCCGACGCTAAGAGGTCATAACAAAATGTGCATGTGATGCGACATGGTGTGATGTCCAGGTGTGATGTGGGCGGGTGCGTAAGGGCGAGCAACCTCCATGGATCGTGGCCGACAGCCTGTGGGAGCGGATCGAGCCGCTGCTGCCGACGGTCGAGCGCCGCAAGCACCACCCTGGGCGTAAGCGGTTGGACGACCGCAAGGTGCTGTGCGGGATCTTGTTCGTGCTGCACACCGGGATCCGGTGGGAGTTCCTGCCCCAGGAGCTGGGGTTCGGTTCGGGTATGACGTGCTGGCGGCGGCTGGCCGAGTGGCACCGGGCGGGCGTGTGGGAGCGGCTGCACCGGCTGCTGCTGGAGGAGCTGCACGCCGCCGGGCAGTTGGACTGGTCCAGGGCGGTGATCGACAGCTCCCATGTCCGGGCTTTGAAGGGCGGCCCAAAACCGGGCCGAGCCCGGTCGACCGCGGCCGGCCGGGCTCCAAGCACCACGTGCTGACCGACGGGCACGGCATCCCGCTCGCGGTGTCGTTGACCGGCGGGAACCGCAACGACGTCACCCAGTTGATGCCGCTGCTGGAGGCGGTGCCGCCCGTTCGGGGCCGGGTCGGCCGGCCTCGGAGAAGACCCGGGCGGCTGCTGGCCGACCGCGGCTACGACCACGACAAGTACCGCCGGCTGGTGTGGGCCAAGGGCATCAAGCCGGTCATCGCCCGCCGCGGCAGCCCCCACGGGTCCGGGCTGGGCGTCCACCGCTACGTCGTCGAGCGCACCATCGGCCTGCTGCACTGGTTCCGCCGCTTACGCATTCGCTGGGAGATCCGCGACGACATCCACGAAGCCTTCATGACCCTGGCCGCAGCCATCATCTGCTGGCGACGCCTCGTCCGCTGATTCTGTTACGACCTCTAAGCCCACTCCCGTCCGGCGCCGCGTCAACCGTCCCGACGGCCTCGATACCCGGCACGCGAGGAAAGGTGACCCCCTCGCTCACCCCCAGCCGAAGCTTCAGTTCCGAGCGGTTGAGCCCGAACGCCTCGACCCGGATGCGCACCCACCCGTCCCGCTCAGGCGGCAGCGGCAACGTGACCACCCGCAGGTTGTCCACAGGCCCCGGCGCAGAAAGACGAACGGCACGCATACTCGACGGCGAGGACGTCATCGAATCACCTTCCCTCCGCGCCACCCCAACCCCACCCACCGCCTTGCCATTCCTCTTCGGCCAGGGCGTCAGCGGGCCGCGTCGGTACGTGTTCGGTTCTGCGGCGGTGGTTCGCCGATGGGGGTGTTCTGTGCCGCCGCGAGCCACCATCGCCCGGCCCGTTCGACGAGGACGTACAGTGCCATCTCGGAGAATCCGC
The DNA here is from genome assembly GCF_040677125.1 of Actinomadura sp. NPDC049382. Taxonomy (NCBI): domain Bacteria; kingdom Bacillati; phylum Actinomycetota; class Actinomycetes; order Streptosporangiales; family Thermomonosporaceae; genus Actinomadura; species Actinomadura sp. NPDC049382. The sequence continues at coordinate 34,035 of NZ_JBFARO010000029.1, read as the reverse complement.
CGGTGTCGGCCGCCTGCCGGCGGATGTGCGTCACCACCACGCCGGGCGCGGGGGTGAGTGCGGTGACCACCTCGAACCGTGACGGCGGTGCGGCATTCGCCCTCATGAGCCGTCGATGGATGGCGTTCAGTTCGGCGTAGCCTGCCACGGTCGCCCCGTAGGGACTGCCCCACAGCACGTCCGCCGCGAAGGCCGAGTCGTAGAGGTCGGCGTCGCGGGCCTCACCGGCCCGCTGCAGTATCGCGGCGAAGTCGGCTGCGACCGTCTGCGCGTTCACGGTCGGTTCGGGGTCGCTCAGGGCGGGTCGCGTCTTCACGGTTCGTCTAACCGCCGGTGTCGAGGTAGGCGCGGATGTGGTCGGCGACCCGGGGGTGGGGCTGTCGAGGATCTCGTCCTCGGGCGCCGTCATTGCCCGCTCCTCTCGGCGGCGCGGCGGGCCGTGGCCGTCCGGTGGAAGACGGGGATCAGCACAGCTCCGACGGCCACGTGGGCGAGAGCGAGCACCGCCTTGCTGCCGCCGGTGGCCTCCACGCCGGTGACGGGCAGGAACGACACCGCGAGCAGCGCCAGGGCGGCGGCCGTCCAGATCCGGCCCGCCAGCGGCGTCACCCGCTCCAGCACGGCCAGCAGCGCCCAGCCGAGCAGCGAGGGGACCAGGGCGAAGACGCCGACGGCGGCCGCCCCCAGGTCCCGCGGCTCTTGCCCTTCCTGCTGGACGACCAGGTCATGGCCCAGCAGCGGTTCCCCCACCGCCCAGACCGCCAGCGCGGCCGCGACCGCACCCGCCACGGCCAGTGCCCGTGCACGTCGCGTGCTCCGAAGGCCCGCGCGCCCGCTCGCGCTCACTTGCGTCATCACGACATCTCCTTCAGCTGCTCCACAGTTCAGTTCCTGAAGCTTTGGCCCGGAGCGTAGCATTTACTTCAGGAGCTGAACAGTTCAGCGGCTTAAGTGGCGGCTATGCTGGCCGCATGAGCTCCGATGCCGACGCCGCCGCCGAAACCGGTACCGGTGGCGATGCGGATGCGGTCGTGGCCGAGCTGAGCGGCCTGGTCTTCGAGGTCACCGGGCGGCTGCGCGCGCAGTTCAACGCCGCCGCGGCGCAGCTCGACCTTCCCCCGGCCCAGGCGCTCGTCCTGACCAACCTGTCCGGCCCCGCCCCGATGCGCCGGCTGGCCGACTGGCTGTCATGCGAGCCGTCGAACGTCACCGGCATCGTCGACGGCCTGGAACGTCGCGGCCTGGTGACCCGCCGCCCCGCCCCGGACGACCGCCGCGTCAAACACGTGGTGCTCACCGAGGCCGGCGAGCACAAACGCCGTCAGCTGCGCTCCAGCACCCACTCGCTGGCCCGGACCTTCTTCGAACTCCCCGGCTCCGACCAGCAGCACCTCCGCGACCTGCTGACACGCCTCCTGACCGGCCCGGCGAGCACAGACGCCGAATCCGACTGACCCCCGAAGCCACGCCCCCATGACCGGGAACGCGGTCCACGCTGGACGCTCAGAGAGCAGTGGCGGTTCGGATCAGGGTGGCCAGGGGCTGGGAGCGGCTGTGGGGCGGCCATGCGATCACAGTGGTCACCCTCGGGGCGTCCAGAACGGGCACAGTGACCAGGTCTTCACGCAAGTGGCTGCGGCACGTCTCCGGCAGGATCGCGGCGGTACGCCCGAGGGCGATCAGTTGAAGCAACTGCACCTGGTCGTGCACCTCGGGGCCGGGGCCGTCCGGGTACGCGCCGTCAGCACGGGGCCAGCGCGGGAGGGGCAGGTCGGGCAGCCCAGTGACGTCGGCCATGTGCAGGTGGGTCCGGGTGCTGAGGGGATGGCCCGCCGGGAGGACGGCGACCTGGCCCTCCGTCCGCAGCTCCTCGGTGTCGAACCCGGCCGTCGAGTCGAACGGCAGATGCAGAAGCGCCACGTCGGCCCGGCCGTCGCGCAGTAGCCGCTCCTGCTCGCCGGGCGCGCACAGCTGGACATCGACGGCGACCGCGCCGGGTTCGGCGGCGTAGGCGTCGAGCAGCTTCGCCAGCAGTTCGCTGGTCGCTCCGGCCTTCGTGACGAGAACCAGGCTGGGCTCGGTGTGCGCGGCGCGGCGGGTGCGGCGGTCGGCGGCGGCGACCGCGTCGAGTGCGGCGCGTCCCTCGTGCAGGAGGACGCGGCCGGGTTCGGTCAGCGCGATGGTGCGGTTGGTGCGGTCGATCAGCGTCACGCCGAGCCGGCGTTCGAGCTGCTGGATGGCCCGGGAGAGGGGCGGCTGCGCGATGCCGAGGCGCTCCGCGGCCCGGCCGAAGTGCAGTTCCTCGGCGACGGCGACGAAATACCGCAGCTCCCGCGTCTCCATGGCGTCCACGATACCCGCGAGGTATCGCAGCCCACCCAAACGGTGTTGGAAGGACGGCCTGGGGCGCGTCCAGCATGGGGGCATGAGCGAACAGACGATCGCGCTGGTCACCGGCGCGAACAAGGGAATCGGCTACGAGATCGCGGCCGGGCTCGGCGCCCTCGGGTGGAGCGTCGGCGTCGGCGCGCGGGACGAGGCACGCCGGGAGGCCGCTGTCGAGAAGCTGAGGGCGGAGGGCGTCGACGCCTTCGGCGTGCCGCTCGACGTCACCGACGACGCGAGCGTGCAGGCCGCCGCCGCGCTGATCGAGGAGCGGGCCGGACGGCTGGACGTCCTCGTCAACAACGCTGGCGTGACGGGCGGCGGCCCGCAGGAGCCCACGAGGGTGACTCCCGAGATCATGCGGGCGGCCGTGGAGACCAACGTGATCGGCGTCATCCGCGTCACGAACACGATGCTGCCGCTGCTGCGCCGGTCGGCGTCCCCGCGCATCGTGAACATGTCGAGCACGGTCGGCTCCCTGACGCGGCAGTCCATGCCCGACGGGGAGACGGGCCCGATCTCCGCCGCGTACGCGCCGTCGAAGACGTTCCTCAACGCGGTCACCGTCCAGTACGCCAAGGAGCTGCGCGGCACCGGCATCCTGATCAACGCCGCCTGCCCCGGCTTCTGCGCGACCGACCTCAACGGCTTCCGCGGCGTCCGCACCCCCGAGCAGGGCGCCGCGACCGCGATCCGCCTCGCCCGACTCCCCGACGACGGCCCGACCGGCGCCTTCTACGACGACAACGGCGAAATCCCCTGGTAACCGGCCACGGCGCCCGATGACAGGTCGTTGTTACCGCACAGCGTCCAGCGGCATGGTCAGTGCGGCGGCAAGGCGGGTGAGGAGCGGCGGGGTGGGAACCGAGTCACCGCCTTCGATGATGCAGATCTGGGACTGGGTCATGCCGGCGCGGCGAGCCAGCTCGGCCTGGGAGATGCCCAGCTCGACGCGACGGTCATGAACGGCCTGACCGAGCGCCAGAGCACGTCCGGCCTCGACGTAGGACGGCGACTCCTCGACCGTCTCCCCCAAGAGCCTCTTCGTCCGGCGGGTCTTCCACCGGGAATGGTTCATCACGTGTCCTCCTTACCCCAGCCCGCATGATCGGCGGGACTAGACGCGGAAGGTTCGCATTTGGAGGGCGAGGGTGGCGTAGTAGCCGACGAGGGTGGTCAGTTCGAATACCGTCTCGCGGTCCAGGGGTGGGACGCAGGCTGACCAGGTTTCGTCGTCTACGTCGCCGGTCGTTAGGGCGCGGGTTAGGCGGAGGACGGCGGCCTCGTGCGGGTCGGCCAGGGCTAGTGGGGCGCTGGCGGCTATGGCGGCCAGTTCCTCCTCTGTGAGGCCGGCCGCGCGGCCTACGGCCTCGTGGGCGGTGCGTTCGAACTCGCTGTCCCAGGCGGCGGCCACGACCAGGATCGCCATCTCGCGGGACCGTCCGCTGAGCGCTCCCTCGTAGCGGATGGCCGCGCCGAGGCGTTGCAGGGCGTCGCCGAGGGCGGGACGCAGCAGGAACTCGTTGAAGGGGCCGGCCAGGACGCCCGAGTCCGAGACGAGGTCGAACAGGCGGGGGCCCTTGGCGCGCGGGCCCTCGGTGATCGACCGGTAGACGGCCAGGCGGTCGGCGTCCAGTTCGTCCGGTGTGAAGGGGTGCTGCCGCGCGGTGGCTTCGGTGTCCTTCAATGTGTCCTCAGTCTGGTGCTGATGTCGTCGGCGGTCTCGCGCAGGCGGTCGAGGATCTCGCCGTGCAGGTCGGCGTTGGAGCGGCGCATCGCGGAGACGGCGACGTTCACTGCGGCGGCCGGGGCGTCGTCTGAGCCGAACACCGGGACCGAGACCGAGCGGAGGCCCTGCGCTAGTTCCTCGTCCTGTACCGCGTAGCCGTCGCGGCGGATCTGTTCTAGCTGGGCGCGCAGGGCGGACATGTTGGTGACCGCGTTGGGGCCGGCGCCCGGTGGTAGGGACGCGTCGGTGATACGCCGGTCAAGGTCGTCCTGCGGCAGGTAGGCGAGTAGCACCTTGCCCATGGACGTGTAGGGCGCGGGCAGTGTCGAGCCCACGTGCACGTTGGCGGTGACCAGGTCGGCGTTGCGCAGCCGTGCGAGGTACAGGACGCGGTCCTCGACCAGGACGCCGAGGTTGACCGTCTCGCCGGTCGCCTCCGCCAGCAGGCGCAGGGGGCGGTCGCTGAGCTGCACCAGGCTCGACCCGCGCATCGCCGCCGAGCCGAGCGTCAGCACCTTCACCCCCGGCTGGACGGACCCGTCGTGCCGCCGCTCCAGGTAGCCGAGGTCCTCCAGCGTGGAGACGATCCGGAACGCCGTGGGCATCGGGATGCCGGTCATGGCGGCGATGTCGCTCGTGCGCAGGGAGAGCGTCGGCCCGTCGAACAGGCTCAGCACCTGCAGCCCCTTGGCCAGGGCCGCGATGTGGTACCGCGACCGGTCGCTTGACGTCATGACCGGTCCCGCCGATACTCTTGGATCGTGAAATTAACTTTCACACAATGAAAGTACCTGAGAGAGGCGAGGGACCGCAAGTGGACGATTGGCTGGGCCTGCGCGGCTCCCGCGTGCTCGTGCTCGGCGCGGGCGGGATCGGCGCGGAGTGCGTCCGCGGCTATCTGGACGCGGGCGCCGCCGTCACCGCCGTCGACCGCGACCCCGCGCGGCTCGACGCCCTGCCCTCGGGCCCCGGCGGGACGAAGCCGCACACGCTCGCCGCCGACCTCACCGAGCCGGGCGCGGGAGCCGCCGCCGTCCGGCACGCGGTGGAGGCGATGGGCGGCCTGGACGTCCTGCTGCACTGCGTCGGCGTCAACGACCGGCGGCCGATCCTGGAGTTCACCGAGGACGAGTGGGACGGCATGCTCCGCACCAACCTGTCCACCGCGTTCGGCGCGGCGCAGGCGGCCGGCCGGCACATGATCGACGCCGGCGGCGGGCGGCTGGTCTTCCTGTCGTCGGTGTCGGGGCATCTGGCGCACAAGAAGCACGGGCCCTACGCCGCGTCCAAAGGCGGCATGAACCAGATGATGCGGGTGATGGCGGCCGAGTGGGCGTCCCACGGGGTGACGGTGAACGCGGTCGCGCCCGGCTACGTCGAGACGCCGCTCACCGCCGAGTACCTCGCGCGGCCCGGCGTCCGCGATGATCTGGTGCGCCTGGTCCCCGCCGGGCGGCTGGGCACGGCGGCCGAGGTCGTCGGCCCGATCCTGTTCCTTTCCTCGCCGCACGCGTCGTTCATGACCGGTCACGTCATGTACGTCGACGGTGGCCGCACGCTGGTCTAGGAGGACCCATGAGCACGGAGCAGAAGATCTTCCCGCGGTTCGCCGGGAAGACGGTGCTGGTCACGGGGGCCGGCACCGGGTTCGGCGCCGAGATCGCCGTCCGCGCGGCGCAGGAGGGCGCCCGGGTCGGCGTCCACTACAACAGCTCCAAGCAGGGCGCGGAGCGGACGGCCGAGCGCGTCCGGGAGGCGGGCGGCGAGGCGTTCGTCGTGCAGGCCGACATCTCGTCGTGGGACGCGATCCGCGGGCTCGCCGACGAGGTGTTCGCGCAGGCGGGCACGCTCGACGTGCTCGTCAACAACGTCGGGGACGTGGCGACCGAGCAGATGTCGTGGCGGCAGCTGACGCAGGAGTCCCTCGACCGCGTCATCGACGTGGACGTCAAGGGCACGCTGCTGATGACGCACGAGTTCGGCTCCCGGATGCTGGAGCAGGGCCACGGCTGCATCGTGAACATCGGCTCGACGGTGGTCGTGCGGGGCAGCGCGCGGGCCCCGCAGTACGCCGCCGCCAAGTACGGGCTGCTCGGCATCACCAAGTCGTACGCGGCGGCGTTCGCGCCGTCCGTCCGCGTGAACACGTTCGCGCCGGGGTTCATGGAGACCGGCGCCACGCTGGAGCGCGAGGACTGGAAGTCGGGACGCCGCGAGAAGCTCATCGCGCAGACGCCGATGGGCACGATCCCGCCGCCCGAGGTGGTCGCGGGCACGGCCTTGTTCCTCGCCACCGAGGACGCGTCGCACATCACCGGCGCGTACATGCTCGCCGACGGCGGCTTCAACATGGTGGGCGCCTGATGAAGCTGATCACCTTCGATGAGGGACGGGTCGGCCGGCTGGACGGCGACGACGTCATCGAGCTGGACGTCCCGTCCACGCGGGCGTTCTTCGAGCGCGGCGGGACGGCCGCCGAGACCGGGGAGCGGCTGAAGCTGGCGGACGTGCGGCTCCGCGCGCCCATCCGGCCGAAGAAGTTCTTCCACACGGCCGGCAACTTCGCCGACCACCACGAGGAGCTCCAGGCGGTCAACTGGTCGCACCCGGTGCACAAGGGCATCGTGTTCTTCCAGAACGTGGACGCGATCATCGGTCCGGACGACCCGATCGTCTACCCCGAGCACCTCACCCGGGAGCTGGACTACGAGCTCGAGCTGGCCGTCATCATCGGCAAGCCCGGCAAGTTCTTCGGTCCGGACGAGGCCCTGGAGCACATCGCGGGGTTCACGGTGTTCAACGACATCACGGCCCGCGACATCCAGCGCCGCGAGATGGAGTCGGGCGTCTTCTCGTTCAGCAAGGCGATCGACACGTTCTGCCCGATCGGGCCGTGGATCGTCACCGCCGACGAGATCGACGACATGCAGAACCTCGCGATGCAGCTGCGGGTGAACGGCGAGACCCGGCAGACGGGGCACACCAAGCAGATGCGCGTGTCGATCCCGCACCTGGTGGCGTACCACTCGCCGCAGACCTACAGCGCGGGCGACATCATCACCACCGGCACGGTCTCGGGCGTCGCCGCCGTCCAGCCGGACCCGTTCGACTTCTACCTGCGTCCCGGTGACGTCGTGGAGGCCGAGATCGAGGGCGTCGGGACGCTGCGCAACCCGGTCGTCTCCTGGCAGGACGCCTACGGCGAGCCCGCGCCGGAGAGGGTCGACTGGTGAGGCTGGCGAACCTGGCCGGGCGCGCCGCGGTCGTCGTCGGGGACGTCGCGGTCGACGTCGCCGACGCCGCGGACGGCCGGTTCTCCGCCGACCCGCAGGAGGCGTTCGCCGACTGGGACGCGTTCCGCTCCTGGGCCGCGTCGCTCGACTCGGCGCGGGGCAGGCCGTTCGACCGGGCGGACCTCGGCCCGCCGGTGCCCCGGCCGCGCCAGGTGTTCGCGATCGGCGTCAACTACGCGGCGCACGCCAGCGAGGCCGGGTACCCGCCCGACACCGCGCCCGTGACGTTCACGAAGTTCCCGAGCTGCCTCGCCGGGCCGGTCTGCGAGGTCGCGCTGCCGTCCGACACGGTGGACTGGGAGGTCGAGATGGTGGTGGCGGTGTCGCGGGAGACCGCCGCCGTCCGCCGCGAGGACGCCTGGGACCACGTCGCCGGGATCATGCTCGGCCAGGACCTGTCCGAGCGGACGTCGCAGCTCGCCGGCGCGAAGCCGCAGTTCAGCCTGGCCAAGTCGTACCCGAACTTCGGCCCGACCGGCCCGTGGCTCGTCACCCCGGACGAGTTCGCCGACCCGTCCGACCTGGCGATCTGGTGCGGCCTGTCCGGGGAGACGGTGCAGGAGGCGCGCACCTCCTCGATGATCTACGACGTGCCGGAGCTGCTCGTCCGGCTGTCGCGGGTCTGCCGGCTGTTCCCCGGCGACCTGGTGTTCACCGGGACGCCCGCCGGGGTCGGCAATGCCCGCTCGCCGAAGCGCTTCATCCGCCCGGGCGAGGTGCTGGTGAGCCGGCTGGAGGGCGTGGGCGGCCTCACCCAGCGGTTCGTCGCGGGCGGGACGTGATGGAGGTCCGCGCGGGCATCGAGTACGCCGACCGGGTCGGCTACCGGCCGCTGCTGCTGGACCTGTACCTCCCGGCGGCGGGCCCGGCGCCGGTGGTGCTGTTCCTGCACGGCGGCGGCTGGCGGCGCGGGTCGCGCCGCGACTTCGGGCACGCGTTCGCCGGATGGCGGCCGTCCCCGTTCGAGCGCCTCGCCCGCGCCGGGTTCGCGGTGGCGGCCGCGGACTACCGGCTGTCGGGCGAGGCGCGCCACCCCGCGCAGCTGGAGGACGTCCGCTCCGCCGTCGGCTGGCTGCGCTGCAACGGCGGCGAGTACGGCTTCGACGGCGCGACGGTCGTGGCGTGGGGCGAGTCGGCGGGCGCGCACCTGGCCGCGCTCGCCGCGCTCACCGGTCCCGGGATCGCCGCCGTGGTCGGCTGGCACGGCGTGTACGACCTGGCCGCGATGCCGGACGGCGGCGCCCCCGGCTCGCGCGAGTCGCTGCTGCTCGGCGCCCCGGTGCGGGACGCGCCGTCCCTCGCGGCGGAGGCCAGCCCGGTCGCGCACGTCCACGGCGGCGCCCCGCCGTTCCAGCTGTGGCACGGCACCGCCGACCGGATGGTGCCGTGCGCGCAGAGCGAGCGGATGGCCGCGGCCCTCCGCGCGGCGGGCGCGCGGGCCGAGTACCGCCCGGTGGCCGGCGCCGGCCACCTCTGGCAGAACGTCCGGGACGTGACGGCGATCTTCGAGGAGTCCCTCGAATTCGCCCAGCGCGCCCAGCACACCCGGCGGGTCAGCGCGCGCCGAGCTGGCGCGACGGCGACGCCGGCTCCCGGTCCCGCCGGACGGTGAGGAAGCCGATGAGCGCGGCGAGTGCCGCGACCAGTTCACCGGCCAGGCTGATCGTCTTGTCGGCGTACCACTGCGGGTCGTACATGCGGGGGATCGGCCCGAGCTGCCCGAAGTCGACGAAGTAGTACAGCAGGACGGCGCCGGCGGCGCTCGCCGCGACGAGGAACGCGATCGCGTACGTCCACCGCCGCGCCCACGCCAGCACCAGGACGGCGGCGACGGCCGCGGCGATCGCCTGCGCGCGGAAGAGGTCGTCCCCGGGGATCACGTCGTCCGGGGTGTTCGGCCCGGGGGCCATGTCGGGCGCGAAGCGCCAGTGCACGACTGCGTCGGCCGCGAGTCCGGCGGCCACGAGGAGACGAAGAACAATGCCCATAACCATGGCACGGTGATACCGCGCCGCCGGATCAACGGGATGGCACCTTTTCTCCAGGGTTTTCTCCCTGGTTCTCGCGGCCCCGGTAACGGACGGGTGGCAATACCGCTAACGGACATGGCCCGGCCGGTGAACTGTGCAAGGCAAGGTCCCTCAGCGCCGTCCGGGAGATCACGACGGCGGGATCCGCGCCATAGAGTTGCCTGGTAAACGCGTTCCGAAGGCGTCCGACGGTAGAGGGCCCATGAGGCGACCCCTGGTCAGTGTGATCGTGCCGGTGTACGACTGCCGGGGCACGGTGGGCCGGGCGCTGGAGTCGGTCTTCACGCAGAGCCTCCCCGCCGGGCGCGTCGAGATCATCGCGGTGGACGACGGCTCCACCGACGGCGGCGCCGAGCTGCTGGACGGCCTCGCCCGCGACCACGAGCGGCTGACGGTGGTCCACCAGGCGAACTCGGGCGGCCCCGGCGCGCCGCGCAACCGGGGGCTGGAGCGGGCGTCCGGCGAGTACGTGTTCTTCCTGGACGCCGACGACCGGCTGGGCCCGGAGGCGCTGGAGCGGATGACGGCGATGGCCGAGCGCAACGGCACCGACATCGTGCTCGGCCGGCAGGTCGGGACGGGCGGCCGCAAGGTGCCGAGGGTGTTCGGCCGGACGATCGAGCGCACCCACGTCCTCGACCCCGGCTGCGACCTGTTCCCGCGCATGTCGCTGGCCGCGCTCCAGCTGTTCCGCCGGTCGCTGGTCGAGCGGGCCGGGCTGCGGTTCACCGAGGGCCTGCTGTCGCACGAGGACCAGCTGTTCACCACCGGCGCCTACCTGCACGCGAGCGGGGTGTCCGTCCTCGCCGACTACGACTGCTACTACTGGGCCGCCCGGGAGGACGGCACCAGCAGCACCCAGGTCGGCGGCGCGCCCACCGCCGCCGTCCACGAGATCGCCGGGCGGGCGATGGCGCTGGTCGCCGCGCACACCGAGCCGGGCGAGACGCGCGAGCGGCTGCACTACCGCTTCCTGCAGCTGGAGGTGTTCGGGCGGCTCGAACGCGGCTACCTCGGCGCGTCCGCCGAGGAGCGCGCGACCGCGCTGGCCGGGGCCCGTGAGCTGCTCGACGCCTGGCTCACGCCCGGGCTGGCGGCCCGCTACGAACCGCACCGCCGGCTGCTCGCGCACTGCGTCCGGCTCGGCCTCGCCGAGGAGATGGAAGAGGTCCTGCGGTTCCACCGGAGCGGGGAGCGGCCGAGCGTCCTGCTGGAGGCCGGGCGCGCGTTCGCCCGCTACCCCTACTTCCGGGACGCGGCCATGGACGTCCCCGACGCCTGCTACGAGACGGTCCCGGTGCTGCGGTCCGCGCTGGACGGCATCGTCTGGGAGGGGCCCCACCTGACGGTCACCGGGACGGTCGTGATCCGCGACGCCGACCAGGGGACGCCGGACGTCCACCTGGTCGTGGAGAACGGCGACGGCGCCCGCCACCGCATCCCGTGCACGACCCGGCCGGGCGAGCCGGCCGGCGACGGCGGCGCCACCGCCTTCACCGCCGCGTTCCGCCCCGCGCCCGCCTCCTGGCCGGACGGCCGCTGGACGCTCGGCGTCGAGGCCGCCCTCGAAGGCCATGTGCTGACCGACGCGCTGACCAAGCCGAGCGGGATGGCGGTGCCGCGCGCCGGGCTCGTCGAGGCGGCGGGCCGGTGGCGGCTCGTCCGGCCGCGTCCCGGCGGCGGGCGCGGCCCGCTCGCGCTGGACGTCGGCGGCGGCCTCACCGTCGCCGACCTGGGCAGCGTCGAGCTGGTCCAGCGGTCGGGGCGGCGGCTGCGGGTGCTGTGCGAGCCGCCGCCGGTGCTGGCGTCCGCCCCGCCGCCGGGGATGAGCGTGCTGCTCCGCCGGGCCGGCGACGACGGCGTCCTCCGCACCCCGCTGGTGACCGACCCCGGCCGGCCCGACCGCCGATTCGCCGACCTGCCGCTCACCGGCGTCCGGCCCGGACGCTGGCGCGCGTCCATCGAGATCGACGGCGTCGGCGGGCCCGTGAAGGTCCGCGTCCCGGACGGCGGCGGCCCGCTCCGGCCGATGACCGCGTCCCTGCTCCCGCCGCGCCGCGCGCACGTGCGGCTCGACCTGGACCCGGTGACCGTGCACGTCACGGTGCCGCTCGCGGCGCGGCTGCGGCGGCTGCGGCGCAGGGCGGCGGCACCGTCTCCGCCCAGGGCACCGGGCATCGACCAGAACGTTGAGGAGGGCAGCGCATGACACCCCGCATCACGCCGAGCGCCCAGGTCGACCCGAGCGCGAAGCTCGGCGACGGCACCACCGTGTGGGACCTCGCCCAGATCCGCGAGAACGCCCGGCTGGGCTCGGGCTGCATCGTGTCGCGCGGCGCCTACGTCGGCGCGGGCGTCCAGATCGGCGACAACGTGAAGCTGCAGAACCACGCGCTCGTCTACGAGCCCGCCGTGCTGGAGGACGGCGTGTTCGTCGGCCCGGCCGTCGTCCTCACCAACGACCGGGAGCCCCGCTCGGTGGACCCGGACGGCACGCTGAAGCGCGGCGGCGACTGGGACGCGGTCGGCGTGCACGTCGCCGAGGGCGCCTCGCTCGGCGCCCGCAGCGTGTGCGTCGCGCCGGTCCGGATCGGCCGCTGGGCGATGGTCGCGGCGGGCGCGGTCGTCACCCGGGACGTCCCCAACTTCGGCCTGGTCGCGGGCGTGCCCGCGCGGCGCATCGGCTGGGTCGGCCGGGCCGGGGCGCGCCTGACCGAGGGCCCGGACGGGACGTGGGAGTGCCCGCGCACCGGCGAGCGCTACGTCGAGAAGCCCGCCGCCGACGGCACGGCCGTCCTCACCGAGGCGTCCTGAGCGGTCAGGGCTTCGCGTCCAGGGTCCGGTCCTGCCGGGTCGTCACGACGATGTCCGGGTGCAGGCTGGCCAGCCGGCGGCCGAGCGGAACCGACGTCCGGTCCATCACGACGACGCGGGTGAGCCGGGCGGGGTCGAGGCCGCGCAGCACCCGCCGCTGCGCGATGCGGGCCAGCAGCATCGGCCGGACGTGCCGGTAGAACGGCACGAACAGCCGCCGGTGGACGCCGACGGACAGCCGCGTCCGAGCCGTGTTGAGCCGGGCGCCGGGACGGCCGAGCCCCGCCACCGGCCGGACGATGACGCGCGGCATCCGCGTGACGATCGTGTGCTCCAGCCAGGGCAGCGGATGCCGGGCCTCCGCCCGGTCGAGCCGGTGCAGCCGCACCCGCCCGTCCAGCTCGTCCCAGCCGTCCGGTTCCGCCGTCACCAGGTCGACCTGCGCGCCTTCCTCGTCCACGAAGTGGCCGGCCAGGCCGATGATGCGCTTGTACTGGCGCCGGGCGGGGACGCTCGGCTTCGGATCCATGGCGAGCCGGGGATCCAGGGCCAGGACGAGCACCCGCGGAGCCCGCGCGTCGCCGTTCACCGAGAACCACCCCGTCCCGCCACGCCGCGCCTGCGCGCGGCCAGTTCGGTGAGCCGCGCGATGAGCGGCTCCAAGGTCACGTTCCGGGAGAAGCGGCCCGCGTACTCGCGGGCCTCGGCGACCTGCGGCCCGTCCAGCCCGGCCGCGGCCTTCGCCGCCGCCGCCATCGACACGGCGATGTCCGCCGGGTCGAGCCCGCCCGGGTTGAACCAGAGCGGGTAGCCGCGCAGCAGCTCCTCCGCCGCCGACCCCGGAGTGTGGACGGACACGATCGGCCGTCCCGCCGCCATGTACTCGAAGATCTTCCCGGAGGTGACGTAGCGGCCGCCGCCGTTGAGGAACACCAGGACGTCGGAGTCCCGGTAGACGCCGGCGAGGTCGGTCTTGGAGACCGGCCCCCGGTAGCGCACTCCCGGCGCGAGCACCGCGTCGTCCTCGGCCGCGTCCCCGTCGCCGCCCGCCTCCCCGCCGCCGCCCGCGTCGCCGCGCCCGGCGACGGCGGCGGCGAAGCGGTTGCGGAGCACCTTGACGGAGCCCTTGAAGAAGCCGAAGTACCCGTAGAAGTCGAGGGACGCGTCCACCATGTCGGGATGTTCCCGGGCTCGGGAGAACCCCTCGACCAGTTGCTCGATGGGCTGCTGGTCAGTGACGGTGCCGACGTAGGTGAACCGGGGCGCGTGCCGCCCCGCCGCCGCCCCGGCCGCGTCGCGCGCCGCCGGGGGCGGCTCGGCGATGCTCGGCAGCGTGTCGGCGTCCCACCCGTTCAGGACGGTCATCATGCGGTCGGCCGCGTGCGGGTGCCGCTCCGCGTGCCAGGCGCGCTGCGCGTCGTTGACGAACAGCGAGTTCGCCGCCGACCCCAGCACCCGGCTCTCCCACCGCCAGGCGGGATGCCCGTCCTCGAACCTCGGCTCCTCGGAGAACTGGTCGAGGGTCCAGGAGTCGCGGTAGTCGATGATGTAGGGGGTGCGGGTCAGCTTGTGGAACAGCCAGGCCGCACCGAACGAGGCGAACGGGTTGCCGGTCGCGAGCACGACGTCGAACCTGCGCCGCGCGTGCATCCGCAGCGCCCGCCGGACACTGGCCCGCGCCCAGGACGCGTAGTGCTCTGGGAAGACGTGCTCCTGCCCCCACGTATAGAGCGACTGCGCGAGGTACGGGAACCTCGCCCGGAACCCGCTGTACTCGCGCAGGTCCGTCTCCCAGACGAACCGGTTCAGGCTCGGCCGCACCAGCCTGACGCGCGGGTCGACGGTGTCCATCAGCTTGTCGTCGACCGAGCCGATCGTGTCGTAGAGGAACGGCAGCGGCGCCGCGAACACCGTGACGTCCCAGCCCAGCTCGACGAGCCGGTTCGCGGTCGCCCGCGGCCGGTACACGCCGCTCGCGCGGGACGGCGGGAAGTAGAAGGCGAGGTACAGCAGGCGCGGGCGCCGCTCGCTCGGGCGTCCGGCCGGGCGTTCAGTCATGGGATCGTCCTCCGGCGATGGTGTAGGCGGGCCGCGCTCCCGCGTCCGCGATCACGTCCGCCAGCTCGGACACGGCCGCCAGCGACTGCGGGTCGCCGATGACGACGAGGTCCACGGACCGGCCGCGCAGCAGCTCGCGGTCGACGATCCGGCGGCGGATCACGGCGGGGTCGCGGCGGGGGCGGCGGGCCAGCCGCCGGTCGACGGGACGGGCCACGCGGGCGCGGAACCCGGCATTGAGCCGGTCGCCGACCCCGCGCAGCGGGCCGGGAAAGCCCACCCGCAGCACCAGCCGCGGCAGCCGGTACAGCAGGAACCGCTCCGGCGCCGGGCGGTAGCGGCGTTCGAGCGCGGGCAGGTCGACGGTCTCGACGCCGTCCGGGAGCGGCTCCTCCGCCCACGCGGACGCCCTCCCGACGACCACGGTCGCGGTGCCGCCGTCCGCGCGGACCCGCGCGCACTCCCGGACGACCGCGGGCCGCCGGGTGCCCCCGAGGGCCACGAACACGACGTTCACCGTCCCCCTCCCCCTCCCTCGCCGGGGTCCTCCCCGAACCAGTGCCGGTGGTGCGCCCCGGCCACCGCGCCGTACCCGAACCGCTCGTCCAGGACGGCGCGGGCCTTCGGCAGGTCGAGGCCGTCCGGGAAGCGGCCGCGCAGGCGGCGGTAGCCGGCGGCGATCGAGCCGGGGTCGTCCTCGACGGCGATCATTTCCCCGGCGGCGTCCTCTATGCCGGCGAGCGTGCGCTCGGGGCCGCCGCAGCGCGTGACGAGCACCGGCGTCCCGGCCGCGACCGCCTCGATCACCGTCATGCCGAACGTCTCCCACCGGGCCGGGTGGACGAGCAGGTCGTGCTCGCGCATCAGCCGCGCGGCCTCGTCCGGGGCGACCGCGCCGGGGAACGCCACCGCGTCCTCGATACCGAGTTCGGCGGCCCGTTCCGCGAGCCGGGCGCCGAGCACGCCCGTTCCCACCATCGTGAGCGTGAGCGCGGGGTCCTCGGCGCGGCACGCGGCGAACGCCTCCAGCAGCGGTTCGACGCCCTTGCGCTCGATCAGGGCGCCCACGTACAGCCAGCGGCGCAGCTCCGTGGCGGGACGCGGCCGGGGCGCCGCGAACGACACCGGGTTCGGGAGGGTCTCGATCTTGCGGGCGGCGTCCGGGAAGGCGGCGGCGAGCTTGTCGCGCAGCACGTCCGTCACCGCGAAGAAGCCGGTGCACCGGTCGAGGACCTGCGCGTACAGGTCCCGCGAGTCCGGCTGGGCGAGGACCTTGTCGATGAAGGACGCGTGCTCGGTGACGAACACCCGCGCGTCCGGCCGGGCGTTCTCCAGGGCCGTCCAGCCGCCGCGCAGCCCGACGTGCGCGTGGACGACCGGTGCCGGGATCGGCTCCCCGCGCAGCGCCTCCCGCAGCCACCGCGCGTGCTCGCGGGCCAGGTCCGCGAAGGTGTACTCGGGGACCGTCGGCACCGGGACGCGCAGCAGCCGGGCGCCCGCGACCGTCGGCTGCGGGCGCAGCGCGACGGGCAGGAGCCGCCGGTGCGCCGCCCGCGCCGCCTCCACCTCCGCCTCCGGCTCCCGCATCAGCCACGCCTCGGTGTGGTAGACGGTGACGTCGCCGCAGCCGGGTGCCGTCGCCTCCACCATCATCTGGACGAACGTTCCGGCCCACTCCTGCAGCGGGTTGGGATACCAGGGGGTGACGACGGCGACGTCCCCGCCGTCCGCTCGCTGCGCCATCAATCCTGGCTGGCCACGAGGCGGTCGGCGGGCGGCTCCGCGGCGGCGGCCGGGGACGGGCCGGGCCGCGCGGCGGACGGCAGCAGCCCGGTGTAGACGGCGTCGAGGATCTCGGCCTGCGCCTCCCACGTCCAGTCGCGGAGCAGGTCGGGCCGCTCGCCGTACACGTCGCGGTACCGGCCCGGGTCGGCGAGCACCGCCTGCACGGCCCGCACGTAGTCGTCCAGGTCCTCGGCGCGGAAGACCTCGCCCTGCCCGGTCTCCCGCACCATGCCGCCCATGGCCCGGACGTCGCTGACGACGATCGGCAGCCGCGCGTGCGAGTACTCGAAGAACTTCGTGATCAGCGCGATCTCGTGGTTCGGCCAGTGGTGGATCGGGATGACGCCGAGGTCGGCCGCCGCCAGGAACTCCACGACCTGGTCGAACGGCACGTACGGCAGGACGTGCAGCCGGTCGGCGACGCCGAGCCCGGTGGCGCGGGCGAGCAGCCCCCGCATGTACTCGGACCGCGGCGTGGCGACGACCAGCGCGACATGCAGCCGCGGCAGCCGCGGCAGTGCCTCGATCATGATGTCCAGGCCGCGCTGCACGGACGCGCTGCCGCTGTAGACGGCGATCGGGACGTCCGGCCCGACACCGCACAGCTCCCGCATGTCCGGAACCGGGCCGGCGCTCGTCGGCTCCCCGCCCGTGATCGGGGCGTTGAGGACCACGGTCGGCTCGTCCTTGAGCCCGTGCCGCTCGACGAGCAGTTCGCCGAGGGCCGCCGAGACGGTCACCACCGCGTCCGCGTCGCCCGCGTACTCGCGCTCGTGCGCGCACATCGCGGGATGCCAGCGCGGCCCGGCGCCCCAGGGTCGGATGCCGGGCAGGAACTCGTGCGCGTCCCACACGAGCTTCGTGGCCCGGCCCTTCGCCCGCGCCCGCCGCACGGCCCGCGCGCCGACCCCGAGCATCCGGAAGTCGTTCGCGTGGACGATGTCGGGTTCGAGCGCGTCGATGATCTTCCCGTACGCGCTGTCCCAGTCCCACAGGTTGCGGTCGAGGACGCGCCAGGCCCGGTCGCCGAGGACCGCCTGCCAGAACCTGATCGGGAGCCGCTCCAGCGGCGCGTGCGGGTTCTCGCGCGCCGCGCTGAGCGACCCGGTCTGCCGCACGCGCAGCGCGACCCACCGCGACTGCGTCTTCGCCGTGACGCGCCGCACCATCAGCCATGCCTTGCGCGCCGGGCCGCCGCCGGGCGCGAGCCTGGACGCGGCGAGGTCGGCGCGGCGGGACTGGACGAGCCGCCGCCGGTAGTCCGCCACGCTCGGATGCCCGTACGCGAGCGGGCGGCGGAGCGTGGCGCGCAGCACGCCGTGCCTGTCCCGCAGGAGCGTGTGCTGCAGCGGGACGAGCCGCACGTGCGCGCCGCCCAGCGTCCAGGAGCGCCGCCGCCTGCTCGGCGCGGCGCAGCCGAGCAGGTGCACCTCCCAGCCGGCCCCGGCGGCCGACGCCGCCGCCTTCTGCACCCGGGAGTCCCGCTCGACGTCGTTGTCGACGAGCATGACGATGCGGCCGCGCGACTCCTCGGCCGCCGTGTCGTCTTCGTTCTGCATGCGATGCTCCAGTCGGTGGTCAGCGGGACGGGCCGCCGATGACGACGCGTTCCACGCCGTGCCAGCGCGCCGGGTCGGTGACGCGGCGGCCGTCCACGAGGGCCTTGACGCCCGGCAGGTCGTCGGCGCCGAGGTCCCGGTAGGCGGCGTGGTCGGCCTGCACGATCGCGGCGGTGACCGCCTCCCCCCGGTGCGGGGGGAGCCCCAGGTCCGCCAGCTCCTCGGCCGTGTACATCGGGTCCGACACGTACGGGACGGCGCCGCGCGCCCGCAGCGCCTCGACCGTGGGGAAGACGCCGGAGAACGCCGTCTCCTTCACGCCGCCCCGGTAGGCGGCGCCGAGCACCAGCACCCCGGCGCCGGCCAGGTCGCCGTAGGCGTCCGCGAGGAGGCCCACGGCGTAGTCGGGCATGCCCGCGTTGGCGTCGCGGGCGGCCCGCACGACCGTCGCGGACGGGTCGTTCCACAGGTACATCCGCGGATAGACGGGGATGCAGTGGCCGCCGACCGCGATGCCCGGCCGGTGGATGTGGCTGTACGGCTGGGTGTTGCAGGCGTCGACGACCTTCATGACGTCCACCCCGATCGCGTCGGCGTAGCGGGCGAACTGGTTCGCCAGGCCGATGTTGACGTCGCGGTAGGTCGTCTCGGCGAGCTTGGCGAGTTCGGCGGCCTCCGCCGACCCGAGGTCCCAGACGCCGTTCGGCCGGTCCAGGTCGGGCCGCTCGTCGAAGTCGAGGACCCGCTCGTAGAAGTCGACGCCGCGCCGGGCGGACGCCGCGTCGATGCCGCCGACCAGCTTCGGGTAGCGGCGCAGGTCGGCGAAGACCCGCCCGGTCAGCACCCGCTCCGGGCTGAACACCAGGTGGAAGCCGTCGCCCGGCGCGAGGCCCGAGCCGTCCGCCAGCATCGGCGCCCAGCGGCCCCGGGTGGTGCCGACCGGCAGCGTCGTCTCGTAGCTGACGAGCGTGCCGGGCCGCAGCCCCGCGGCGATCGACCGGGTCGCCGCGTCCATCCAGCCGAAGTCGGGCGTGCCGTGCTCGTCCACGAACAGCGGGACGACCACGACGACGGCCTCCGACTCGGCGACCGCCGCCGCCGTGTCGGTCGTCGCGATCAGCCGCCCGTCGCGGACCGCCGCGCCCAGGTGGACGTCCAGGTCCGCCTCGCCGGGGAACGGCTCGCGGCCGGCGTTCACGTCCGCGACGACCCGCTCGTCCACGTCGGCGCCGATCACCCGGTGCCCCTTACGGGCGAACTGCACCGCGAGCGGAAGCCCGATCTTGCCCAGCGCGACCACGCAGATCCGCATCAGCCACCCACCTCCCTAAGAAAGGGCCCCCGCCGCAGCTCAGACGGCACCCAGCACCTCCGCCGGCCCGAGGCTCACCGTCGTGCCGAGCCGCGCCGACTCCAGCACGGCCACCGACACCTCGACCGTCCGCAGGCCCTGCCGCAGCGTGACGATCCCCGGCTCGTCGCCGCCGCCCGCGCCCGCGCGGACCGCGTCCCGGAACCGCTCGTGCTCGACCAGCAGCGGCTCCCGCTTCGGGATCGCGTACCGGACCATGTCGCCCTCGGACACGCCGCGGAACGTCCGCAGCGCCTCCCACTCGGTGCTCATCTCGCCGTTCGCGTAGAACGTCAGGTCGGCGGTCAGCGTGTCGGCGACGAAGCAGCCGCGCTCCCCGGTGACCGCGGTCGTCCGCTCCTTGAGCGGGCTCAGCCAGTTCACGAGGTGGTTGACCATCGCGCCGTCGGCGAGGCGGCCGACGGCGGCGACCATGTCCTCGTGCGGACGGCCGGTGCGCGCCACCGTGTGCGCGCAGACCGACACGTAGTCCTGCCCTGTCACCCAGGCGGCGAGGTCGATGTCGTGGGTAGCGAGGTCCTTGACGACCCCGACGTCGGCGATCCGGTTGGGGAACGGCCCCTGCCGCCGCGTCACGACCTGGAACACCTCGCCCAGCTCGCCCGCCTCCAGCCGGGCCCGCAGGCTCTGCAGCGCCGGGTTGTAGCGCTCGATGTGCCCGACGCCGGCGACCAGGCCGCGCGGCTCGAACGCCTTCACCAGCCGCTCGGCGGCCTCCACCGACTCGGCGAGCGGCTTCTCGATCAGCGCCCCGGCCCCGGCCTCGGCGAGCGCCAGGCCGACCTCCTCGTGCAGCGCCGTCGGGCAGGCGACCACCGCGTAGTCGACGCCGAGGTCCAGCAGCTCCTGCACCGAGGCCAGCAGCGGCACCCCGGGCGGGACGCCCACGGGACGGTCCGCCGGGTCGACGACCCCGACGAGGTCGACGCCGTCCAGCTCGTTCAGGACCCGCGCGTGGTTGCGTCCCATGACGCCGAGCCCGATCAGCCCGGCCCGCAGCGGCACGCTCATGACGTCCCCCTCCCCCTGACGGCCGTGAACCCTCCGGCGACCTCGTTGACGGCGTCGGCGACCCGCGCGAGGTCGTCGTCGCCCACCCCGGGATGCACCGGCAGCGACAGCACCTCGGCCGCCGCCCGCTCCGTCTCCGGCAGGTCCCAGCGCGGGTCGGGACGGCCGTCCAGCAGGAACGGCCGCAGCCGGTGGACGGGCGTCGGGTAGTAGACGGCGCTGCCGATCCCGCGCTCGGCCAGCCCCCGCTGGACCGCGTCGCGTTCCGCGACCCGGACGGTGTACTGGTGGTAGACGTGCCGCGCGCCGTCCGCGACCGGCGGGACGGCCGCGGCGGTGATCTTCGCGTCCAGGAACCGCGCGTTGGCGATGCGGCGCTCGGTCCACGCGGGCAGCCGCTTCAGCTGCTCGCGCCCGATCGCCGCCGCGACGTCGGTGAGCCGCATGTTGGCGCCGACGATCTCGTTGGCGTAGCGCTGCTCCATGCCCTGGTTGCGCAGCAGCCGCAGCGTCCGGGCGGTCTCCGCGTCGGCCGTGGTGACCATGCCGCCTTCGAGCGCGTGCATGTTCTTGGTCGGGTAGAAGCTGAAGCAGCCGACCGTCCCGAGCGCGCCCGCCGGGGTTCCGCCGAGGGCGGCGCCGTGCGCCTGGCAGGCGTCCTCGACGACGGCGAGGCCGTGCCGCTCGGCGAGCGGGCCGATGCGGTCCATCGCGGCCGGGTGCCCGTACAGGTGCACCGGCATGATCGCGGCGGTGCGGGGGCCGACGGCGGCGGCGACGGCGTCCGGATCGACGCAGAACGTGGCGGGGTCGATGTCGGCGAAGACCGGCTCGGCGCCGGCCAGCCGGACGACGTTGGCGGTGGCCGCGAACGTGAACGACGGGACGACGACCTCGTCCCCGGGGCCGATGCCGAGCGCGGTCAGGCTCAGCTGCAGCGCCGACGTCCCCGAGTTCACCGCGACGCAGTGGCGGCCCCCGGCGAGCGCGGAGAACTCGTCCTCGAACGCGGCGACCTCGGGCCCCTGCACGACCCGCCCGCTGCGCAGCACGCGCACGGCCGCCGCGATCTCCGCCTCCCCGATCACCGGACTCGCCGCGGGAACGGCCTTCTCCGTTTCCACGGGCATGCTCGGACTCCTCAGGCGAATGGTGGGATCGACGCACGATGATGCGTGCTCAGCAAGATCCCCCCGCCGGAGGGCCGGACGCCCACCGCCCGCGGACCATCAGCGGAAGCCTGGCTTAACGGAAAGTGTCCAGACCGCCCCATGGCCGACTCATTGCGCTTTTCCGGCTTTGACGCGCCGATAGCTCCAGTAGAGCAGTCCATAAAGGATGAACCCGGACAGGATCAGGCCCGACCCGGCGCTCCACCCCGAGAACGGCAGTTCCTCCACGAGCCCCCACGCGACCCCCGCCCCGAACAGGGCCAGCCCCGTCAGGATCGACCCGGTCAGCCGCCACCAGGAGGTCACGCTCTCCTCCGCCGCCTGGATCGCCCGCTCCCGGACCGGCTCGACGTAGCGGTCCACGGCCGGGAACTCCCGCGCGAGGATGAGCAGCCCCGCCAGCACCAGCAGCAGCCCCGGCCCGGGCAGCACCAGCAGCGCGACGCCGGTCAGCAGCACCAGCCCCCCGCCGACCAGCACCATGCCGCGCTTGGCCGACCTTCCGTACCCCATCGCCCCTCCCGCCCGGACGGGGCCCGGACCGTTCCCCCGCCACGTCGCCGTGTCGTCCAACGGTAGATCTTGCACACGGCGCCCTCGCCAAACCCCGCCCCACCCCGCCGAAAAGACTTGCCCGCCGAAGGGCTCGGCGGGCATGGAGCGGCCCCGTCCCAAGGGGGCGTGGGGCGGGACGGGGCCGCGAGCCGCGCGGGACCGGGCGACGGTCGCCCGCGCGGCGGGCAGGGCGGGGGGCGGCGGGGGCGCCCCCCGCGGATCTAGTGCTCGGCCGCCTGCTCGGCGCCGGCTCCGGTCAGCGAGCGGACCTCGATCTCGGCGTACTTCTCGGCGTTGAACTCCTTGCTGAGGACGGTCCCGAGGAAGCCGCACAGGAAGCCGATCGGGATGGACACGATGCCCGGGTTCTCCAGCGGGAACCAGCTCCAGTCGTGGTCGGTGAACAGCGCCTTCTCCGAGCCGGACACCACCGGGGAGAACGCCACGAAGAAGATCGCCGAGCCGAGGCCGCCGTAGATGGCGGAGACGGCGCCGGAGGTGTTGAACCGCTTCCAGAACAGGCTGTAGAGGATCGCGGGCAGGTTGCCGGACGCGGCGACCGCGAACGCGAGCGCGACGAGGAACGCGACGTTCAGCCGCTGCGCGTAGATGCCCAGCACGATCGACACGGCGCCGATCACGAAGGCGGCGATGCGGGCGACGCGGACCTCGTCCCGCTCGGTGGCCTTGCCCTTGCGGAACACGTGCGCGTACAGGTCGTGCGAGAAGGACGAGGACGAGGCCAGGGTGAGGCCGGAGACGACCGCGAGGATCGTCGCGAACGCCACCGCCGCGATGACCGCGAGCAGGATCGTGCCGCCCGCGTCGCCGAACATGATCTCGCCGATGCGTTCGGCGAGCTGCGGCGCCGCGGTGTTGCCCGCCGCGTTGACCGCGGAGATCTCCTTGGAGCCGACGAGCGCGGCGGCGCCGAAGCCGAGCACCAGGGTGAACAGGTAGAACACCCCGATGAGCCCGATGCCCCACATGACGGACTTGCGGGCGTCGCGGGAGGTCGGCACCGTGTAGAAGCGGATCAGGATGTGCGGCAGCCCGGCGGTGCCGAGGACGAGCGCGAGGCCGAGGCTGATCAGGTCGAGCTTGCCGGTGAGGCCGGACTCCTCGGTGGCGTAGCGCAGGCCGGGCTCCAGGAACGCGTCGGGCTTGCCGCTCTCGGTGGCGGCGTCCTTCAGCAGCGACGACAGGTTGAAGCCGAACTCGCCCAGCACCAGCACCGTGATCAGGGCCGCGCCGGTCATCAGCAGGACGGCCTTCACGATCTGCACCCAGGTGGTGCCCTTCATCCCGCCGAACACCACATAGATGATCATCAGCACGCCGACCATCGCGATCGTGGCGCCCTTGGCGAACTCGCTGGTGAAGCCGAACAGCAGCGCGACGAGCGCGCCCGCGCCGACCATCTGCGCCAGCAGGTAGAAGATCGACACCACGATGGTGGAGACGCCGGCGGCGGTGCGCACCGGGCGCGGGCTCATCCGGAACGCCAGCACGTCCGCCATCGTGAAGCGGCCGGAGTTGCGCAGCAGCTCGGCGACCAGCAGCAGCGCCACGAGCCAGGCGACGAGGAACCCGATCGAGTAGAGGAAGCCGTCATAGCCGTACAGCGCGATGAGCCCGGCGATGCCGAGGAACGACGCGGCGGACATGTAGTCGCCGCCGATCGCGAGGCCGTTCTGCGCGCCGGAGAACGAGCGTCCGCCGGCGTAGAAGTCGGTCGCGCTCTTGGTGTTGCGGCTCGCCCACACGGTGATCCCGAGGGTGGCGGCCACGAACACCAGGAACAGGATGATCGACAGGGTCTCGTTGCTCATCGGGCGTCCTCCGCGGTCTCGGCGGTCCCGGCCCCGGTGGTCTTGGTGGTGTCGACGGCCTTGGCGGTGCCGGCGGCCGCGGCGGCGTCGCCGGCCTGCGCCGCCTCGACCTCCCCGCGCACCTTGTCGGCGAGCGGGTCGAGGCGCCGCTCGGCGTGCCGCGAGTACATGTAGGCGATGCCGAACGTCGACACGAACTGCAGCAGCCCGAAGACCAGCGCGACGTTGATGGACCCGAACAGCTCGTGGCCCATGAAGCCGCGCGCCCACCCGGACAGGATGACGTAGAGCAGGTACCAGCTGAGGAACGCGGCGGTCATGGGGAATGCGAATCGGCGGAACCTGCGGCGGAGTTCCTGGAACTCCTCGGTGCCCTGGAACCGTTCATAGACGGTGCCGGGGGCGCTCTTATCGACGGACACGACCGCCCTCCTCTGTTGTGACGCCAATCACGCGCCACGGTAAAGATCCAGCTCGGAGGGGACGAGAGGGCGACGCCGGGGCTGCGGCAAGGTGCCGGTCATCGTCGCCGGAATGTCGTCCCCGTCGATGAACGGTCGCTTTCGCACGACGAACGGTCGCCCCCGTTGGGGTCGCCAGGCGCCCGGTCACACCCTGCGGGGCCGCCAGGTGCCGCGATCGACGTTGAGCGACTCCGGAGTGTGCAGGCGGACCATCATGCGGGCGACGCCCGGCGGCACCCGGCGCTGGCTGCACAGCGACACCAGGATCATGACGGTGAACGCGATCGGCACCGTCCAGGCGGCGGGCTGGGCGAGCAGCGCCCCGGCGAGCCCGGACGGCGGCCCCGCCGCGATCGTCACGATGACGGCGCCGCCGGCGAGCACCCCGCCCGTGACGAGCCCGGCGAGCGCCCCCGGGACGGTCAGCCGCCGCCACCACACCCCGAGGACGAGCAGCGGGCAGAACGTGGACGCGGCGACGGCGAACGCGAGCCCCACCACGTCCGCGACCGCGAGGGACCGGGCCGCGATCGCCAGCGCCAGCGGCACCGTGAGCGCGAGCAGCGTCCCCACCCGGAACGACCGGACGCCGCCGCGCAGGATGTCCTGCGCGAGCACCCCGGCCACCGAGACGGTGATGCCGGACGACGTCGACAGGAACGCCGCGACCGCGCCGCCGGTCACCAGCGCGCCGAGGAGGTCGCCGCCGACCCCGCCGATCAGCCGTCCGGGCAGGGTCAGGACGACGGCGTCGGCCCGCCCGGTCATCAGCAGCTCGGGGGTGTAGAGGCGGCCGAGCACCCCGTACAGGGCGGGCAGCAGGTAGAACGCGCCGAGCAGCGACAGCACCATCACGGTCGTGCGCCGCGCGGCCCGCCCGTCCGGGTTGGTGTAGAAGCGGACGAGGACGTGCGGGAGCCCCATCGTCCCGAGGAACGTGGCGAGGATCAGCGAGTACGTCGCGTACAGCGAGTGGTCGCGCCCGTCGAGCGGCAGCGCCCATTCCCGGTCGGTGGTGACGGGCCGCCCGCTGACGTGCGGGACGTCGGCGCCGGCCGGGAAGGTGACGGACGTGTCCTGGTCGATGTGGTGCCGCCCCGGGTTCAGGGTCAGCGGCACGTTCGCGTGGTGCCGCCCGTCGACGCGGCCGTCCGCCACGACCTGGACGGGCGCGGTCACGTCGACGGTGACGGCGACGCCGACCGCGACGGTCGTCCGGTCGGCGAAGCGCGGCGGGACGTCAGACGAGAGGCCGGGCGCGCCGTCGCCCCGCCACGCCAGCAGCAGGAAGATCAGCGGGACGGCGAGCGCGGTCAGCTTCATCCAGTACTGGAACGCCTGGACGAGCGTGACGCTGCGCATGCCGCCGCCCAGCACGTTCACCGCGACGACGACCGCGACGAGGACCCCACCCGTCCACACCGGGGCGCCCGTCACCGTCCGCAGCACCAGCCCGGCGCTCTGGAACTGAGGCAGCAGGTACAGCCAGCTGATCAGCACCACCAGGACGCTCGCGACGCGGCGCACGGCCATCGACTCCAGCCGCGCCTCCGCGAAGTCGGGCAGCGTGTAGGCGCCGGACCGGCGCAGCGGCGCCGACACCAGCACGAGCAGGACGAGGTACCCGCCCGTCCAGCCGACCGGCAGCCACAGCATGTCGGCGCCGTAGGCGAGGATCAGCCCCGCGATGCCGAGGAAGGACGCCGCCGACAGGTACTCGCCGCCGATCGCGGACGCGTTCCGCAGCGGCGTCACCGTCCGCGACGCCACGTAGAAGTCGGACGTCGTCCGCGAGATGCGCACGCCGAGCACGCCGATCAGCACCGTGGCGACCACCACGAGCAGCACCCCGGCAAGCCCGTACGCAGCGTTCACTTGGGGTCGCCCGGTGGGCGGTCGGCGCGGTCGACGAGGTCGGCGAAGTCGTCCTCGTTGCGCTCGGCCAGCCGGACGTACCACCAGCCGCACGCCACGAACCACGGGTAGATCAGCCCGCCGAGCACCACCCACGGCAGCGGCAGCCCGAACAGCTCCCGCTCGCGCACCTCGGGGACGAGCGCGAACAGCAGCGGCAGCCCGAGCACCACGACCGCGAGCACCAGGCACAGCCGGACGGCGAGCCGCAGCTGGCTGCGCAGCAGCGAGCGCATGTACGCCTCGCCGAGCCCGGTCTGCTCGTCGATCTCCCGGGTCACCGGGTAGCGCGGCCGCCGGACGGTCCGGGCCCGGGGCCCGGTCACCAGCGTCCGCCCCGGCGCGATCTCGCGCCGCTCCCCCGCGCTCAGCGGGCTCTCCTCGCCCGCCGCACGAGCAGGTCGCGCAGCTCCCGGACGTGCCGCCGGGCCACCGGCAGCTCGGTGCCGCCGACCACGATCGTGCAGCGCCCCGAGTCCAGGCGCAGCTCCTCGATCGCCGACAGCGCGACGAGGTGGCTGCGGTGCACCCGGACGAACCCGGCGCCGCTCCACCGCTCGCTCAGCGCGTTCAGCGGGATGCGGACCAGATGGCTGCCGCCGGACGTGTGCAGCCGCGCGTAGTCGCCCTGCGCCTCCACGTACAGCACCTCGGCGGGCGTGACGAACCGGGTGACTCCGCCCAGCTCGACGGGCATCGGCTCCGGCTCGGCCGGCGCGGCGTCGGGGACGGCGTCCGCCCAGCCGGCCTCTTCGGCGGCCTCCGTCACCCGCGTGATCGCCAGCCCGAGCCGCTCCGGCCGCACCGGCTTGAGGATGTAGTCGGTCGCCTTGATCTCGAACGCGTCCACCGCGTGCCCCTCGTAGGCGGTGACGAACACGATCTGCGGGGCGCGCGCGAACTGGGCGAGGACGCGGCCGAGCACGGTGCCGTCCAGGCCGGGCATCCGGATGTCGAGGAACACGGCGGCGACGGGGCGCCCGTCGGCGAGGGCCCGGTCGAGCTTGCGCAGCGCGGCGGCGCCGTCCCGCGCGGTGTGGATCTCCCCGATCCGCGGGTCGGCGCGCAGCAGATGGACGAGATCGTCCAGCGCGGGAGGCTCGTCGTCCACCGCAAGGACACGCAGGCCCACCGCATCGTTCCTTCCCTCGCCGTGCGCCACATTCCAGTCAACCCCGTCGGCACAGTCAAGAGGCGGTGACGCCCGGACGGTACTTCGGCACCCGCACGATGACCTTCGTCCCGGCGCCGGGGCCCGTCTCGACCGCGAGCCCGTACTCGTCCCCGTACACCTGGCGGAGCCGGTCGTCGACGTTCGCCAGCCCGATCCCGGACTCGTCCGCGCCGGGCATGCGGCGCTCGCCCGCGAGCAGCCGCCGCACCTCTTCGGGGTCCATGCCGATGCCGTCGTCCTCGACGCTGATCACGCAGTCGGACCCGGCGTCCTCCGCCACGATCGTGATGAGGCCCGGCTCGGACCTGTCCTGGAGCCCGTGCCGGACGGCGTTCTCCACCAGCGGCTGCAGGCACAGGAAGGGCACGGCGACCGGCAGCACCTCGGGCGCGATCCGCAGCGTCACCCGCAGTTCCTCGCCGAACCGGGCCCGCTGCAGCAGCAGGTACCGGTCGATCGACCGCAGCTCCTCCGCCAGCGTCGTGAAGTCGCCGTGCCGCCGGAACGAGTACCGGGTGAAGCCGGCGAACTCCAGCAGCAGCTCCCGCGCCCGCTCCGGGTCGGACCGGACGAACGACGCGATCGTGGTCAGCGAGTTGTAGATGAAGTGCGGCGAGATCTGCGCCCGCAGCGCCCGCATCTCCGCCTCCATCAGCAGCGCCCGCGAATGGTCCAGCTCCGCGAGCTCCAGCTGGGCGTCGACCCACTGCGCGACCTCCTCGGCCGCCCGGATCAGCCCGGCCGGGACGTCCTCCCCGTACGCCGCCAGGGTCCCGACCACCCGGTCGTCGGTGGCGAGCGGGACGACCACGACCCGCCGGATGGGGCAGTCGATCCGGTCGCACGTCACGTCGTGCACCTGCGTGCGCCCGTTGCCGAGCGTGACCTCGGCGTGCGAGAGCCCCTCGTCCGCGTGGTGCCCGTGCTCCCCGTCCCAGGCCAGCAGCCGCTCCCCGTCGGTGATCGCGAGCGCCCGGCAGTCGAGCAGCGCCCGCAGGTGCCGCGCGGCCTTCTGCGCGCCCTGCTCGGTCAGCCCGGCCCGGAACGCGGGCGCCGCCCGGGACGCGGTGTGCAGCATCTCGAACGTCGCCCGCCGCGCGGGCCCGCCCAGATCACCGCCCCGCCCCTGCCGCCGCCACCACAGCAGCACGGGGACCCAGGTCACCACCAGGGTCGCGGCGACGGCTACGGCAACGTCCATCCCGCAAACTTATGCCGGGTCCGCCCCGGAAAGTGAAGCTGATCACTTTTCCTGCTAGCACAAACCAGACATTCGTGACATGTTGCTCAAGCCGACAACGTCGATCTTGGCCGGAGCCCGCCCACTCCCCCCAGATTCACGGCCGGGCCCGGCCGTGAGGAGTGCGCATGCGCCGAAGTCTGGCCGCCCTTGCCGCCCTGGCCCTGTCCGTCCCCCTGCTCACCGCGTTACAGGCTCCCGCCCACGCGGACGAACTCTCCCTCTCCAACTTCCAGCTCCGCCCGAACTCCTACGGCACCGACCTGCAGACCCGCGCCGACAACCTGCCCCTGGTCAAGGCCACCGTCACCGACATCATGAACGACCTGAACCGGCGGGACGACAATCCCACCGGCAACGGCACCGCCTGCGAGCCCGCCGCCATCGCGGAGAGCGGCCCCCGTCCCACGATCGGCCGGAGCATGTGCTTCCAGGACGACGACAGGGACACCGGCCAGTGGTACCCGCAAGGCGTCACGACCGTCGCCGACATGCAGGCCGACCAGGAGTGGGGCAACGGCTACCAGCCCGTCCTCGTCAGCTGGTACGACCACAACGACAACGGCGACGGCATGGTCAAGGGCGTCCGCATCAGCTTCATGGACCCGAACACGGGCGCCTACCGGCACGTCCTGCTCGTGTACCCGCGGGCCGACGGCGACTACGACACGGTCAGGGTGTCGGAGGACCCCGCCACCAGCGACTACAACAAGGCGCTGCACGCCGGCGGCATCCTCTGGTACGGCAACTACCTGTTCGTCGCGGACACCGCCCGCGGCTTCCGGATGTTCGACATGCGCCGCATCTACGACCTCGGCGCGTCCCCGAACGGAACCACGAGCGGCGCCGACAAGGTCGGCCTCTACGGCGACACCTACTACGGCTACGGCTACCGCTACGTCATGCCGCAGGTCGGCTCCTGGACGCGGACGGCCCCGACCGGCACCACGTGCACCTTCTCCGACCAGTCGCCGCAGTTCTCCTACGTCTCCCTCGACCGCAGCGGCGCCGACCACCTCATCGCGGGCGAGTACTGCGCCGGGCCCGAAGAGGCCAACGGCCGGGTCGCCGCCTGGCCCATCGCGGGGGCCTTCGACGGCAACAACAACCTGATCATGGACACGGCCTACCGCTGGAACGCCGACGTCGCGCACAAGCTGCCGGACAGCAACGTCCAGGGCGCGACCCGCTTCAACGGCCGCTGGTACCTGAGCCGCAGCCACGGCGAGAACACGGCCGGAGACCTCATCACCACCGAGCCGGCGAACTCCTCCACCGTCAACCTGGTGATCGACAGGAAGCAGCCGCTGAGCATCGGCCCCGAGGACCTCTCCCACTGGCAGAGCGGTACCGACCCCGCCAACCCGCTGCTCGGCACGTTCTGGACCGTGGGCGAGCACCCCGGCAAGCGCATGGTCTACTCCGTCTACCCGACCTGACCCGCCCCGCGCCCGGCCGGGGGACTCTCCGGCCGGGCGCGGCACGCACCTCGCACGAAAAGTACTTAAGCACGTCAGATTCCCCGCTTCTCCGGCGTCCCTAGCGTGGTGGTCACAAGCAAGGGAACGCACTAAGGAGAAGCACATGAGCGACGTCACCGAGCTGGTCCAGCGCTACCTCGCCGCCTGGAACGAGACCGACGCGGCCGCGCGGCAGACCGTCCTGGCGGACGTCTTCGCCGAGGACGCCGTCTACACCGACCCGCTGGCGTCCGTCCAGGGCAGGGACGGGCTCGACGCCACCATCGCGGCCGTCCAGGCGCAGTTCGGCGGGCTGGTCTTCAGCCTCGGCGGCGCGGTGGACGCCCACCACGACATCGCGCGGTTCACCTGGCACCTGGGTCCGGAGGGCGGCGAGCCCGTCGTCATCGGCTTCGACGTCGCGGTGATCGGCGAGGACGGGCGCATCCGCCAGGTGCTCGGCTTCCTCGACCGGGTGCCGGCCGGAGTCTGACCGCCGCGCGGGGGCGGGCCGCGACGGCCCGCCCCTCGCCCGTCCACGCAACCCGAGGAGGAACCGTGACCGCCTACGTCATCGCCCACTTGCAGGACGCCCCTCCGCACCCGGAGATCGCGGACTACATCGAGCGCCTGCCGGGCACCTTCGCGCCGCACGGCGGCCGCTACCTCGTGCACGTCACCGCGCACGAGGTGCTGGAGGGCGGCTGGCCCGGAGCCGTCGTGATGATCGGCTTCCCCGGGATCGCCGAGGCGCGGGCCTGGTGGGACTCGCCCGCGTACCGGGAGATCGCACCGCTGCGCTCGCGGCACATCGAGGGCGACATCATCATGGTCGAGGGCGTTCCCGACGGCTACGACCCGTCCCCCGCCGTGCGGGCCATGCGGGACGCGCTCGCCGCCGGTCAGGCGGGGACGTCGTAGTTGAACCCGAAGGCGCGCACACCGGTCTCCGTGCGGGGCCGGTGGCTCGTCCCCGGACCGAACGCCACATACGTACCGGGCCCGTGGACGAGGTCCCCTTCGATGAGTTCACCGCGGACGACGAAGTACGCCTCGCCGTAGGTCTCGTGCACGTCCAGCCCCGGCCACTCGGCGCCCGGGGCCAGGTCGATCACCCACGTCCGGATGCCCGGCATGCCCGGCAGCATCCGGACGTGGACGCCGGGACCGAGCTCGACCGCGGGGACCCCATCGACGTCCACGGGCAGGATTTGCCCGGAAAGTACCTGTTCAGGAGCCGTCACGGGGGCAGCCTCTCACAGTCCGAGCAGGTCGGCGACGTCCTTCAGTTCGCCCCGGGAGGCGACGCCGAGCTTGGGATACGCCTTGTAGAGGTGGTAGCCGACCGTCCGGTGGCTGAGGAAGAGCTGCGCCGCGATGTCGCGGTTGGACAGGCCCCGCGCGGCGAGCCGGACGATCTGGAGTTCCTGCGGGGTGAGCGCGACGGCCGCGCCCCCGCCCCGGGCGGCGCCTCGATCCGGGACACCGGTGGCGGTCAGCTCGCCGCGGGCGCGCTCGGCCCACGGACGCATGCCGAGCCGCTCGAAGACGTCCAGCGCGTCCTCCAGCCGCCCGCGCGCCTCCGCCTTGCGCCGCGCCCGGCGCAGCCACTCGCCGTAGAGCAGCGCGGTCCTGGCGTACTCCAGCGCGCGGTCGTCCCGGTCGTGCAGGCTCAGAGCCTCGGTGTAGAACGACTCGGCCCGATCGTCGGCAGCGAGCAGCCCGCGGCAGCGCAGCACCAGCGCGTCCGCCCACGGCTGCCGCACCGACCCCGCCCACCGCTCGAACCGCTCCAGCGGCTCCACGGCACGCTCCGGCGCCCCGACCCGGACGGCCGACTCCACCAGGTCGGGGGTGGAACGCGTGGCGCAGATGTGGTGGCGCATCGGCTCGCGGGTCAGCCGCTCGAAACGGGCGAGCGCGGCCTCGGCACGGCCCAGCCCGAGGTCCAGCAGCCCGAGCGACCAGTGCGCCCACGGCGCGCCGGGCGAGACACCCCCGACGGCGGCACCGGCGAGCCCCTCCTCGGCGTTGCGCCGGCAGTCGGCCTCCCGCCCCCGCGCCGCGTCGAGGTAGGCGAGCACGCTGCTGAACTGGCCCACCCACTGCCGCTGCCCGGTGTCGCGGGCGAGCTCCAGGGCCTCCGACGCCGTGGCGAGCGCGTCCAGATGCCGTCCGGTGAACACCTCGCCCTCGGCCACGAAGAACAGCACGGTCGGCAGCCGTCCGGCACCGCCCCGAGCGCGCTGCTCGGCGGCCAACTCCGTCGCCAACGCGTGCGCGTCGGCATCCTGCCCCAGAGCAAGCGCCGCACCACAAAGGATCATCAGCACCCGATCAGGCACCCCACCCCGCCGCCGCACGGCATCGAGGGTCTCCCCCAACAAGGGAGGCCGACCGGCACGTCCTCGATCAAGGTGGGCAAGATACGGACCAACAGGCGCAAACGGGCTCTCCCCGTCCAACCGCAGCGCGGACAGCCCGCCCAACGTCTCCGCCAGCACCCGCTCCCCCAAATACCAAGACGGGTGGACGGCCTGAACCAACAGCGCAGCAGCCCGCTCCGGATCCACGTCGCCGACAACCGCAGCACCATCAACAAGCGCCCGATGCGCAGCGGCATAAGACCCCTGCCAGAAGTCCACGTGCGCCCGCACCGCCGCAATCCGCGCATTCCCAACCGGATCCTGCTCCAGCCTCCGGAACGCACTCACCCCCAAGGCCCGAGCACGTTCCAGATCCCCCGCCTCCAACGCCGCCTCCGCCGCCAGAGCCTCACGCCGAGCCCGAGCATCCGCCCCGGTGCTCAACCGAGCGGCCTGCTCGTACGCGGCCGCGGCCGCCTTGTGCCCGCTGCGCTCCCCGGCGCGGACGGCCGCACGTTCCAGCGCACCGGCGACCTCGTCATCGGGACCAGTGGCGGCGGCAGCCAGATGCCAGGCCCGCCGATCACCCTGCTCGGGCGCGTCGAGAACCTCGGCGAGCGCACGGTGAACAGCAAGCCGCTGCCCCAGCGGCGCCCGCTGGTAAACCGCAGCGCGGACCAGGGGATGACGAAACCGGATCGTCCCCTCGGCATCCCCGCGCAGCACCAGGCCGGCCTGCTCAGCAGGCGCCAGTGCCTCGACACTCGCCCCCAGCACCGCAGCAGCGCGCAGGATCACGGCCACCTCCCCGGACTCCTCGGCCGCCGCCGTCAACAGCACGTTCTGGCACGCCTCCGGCATCCGGCTGACCTGCCCGTGGAACGCCAGCCGCAGACGGTCGGTCAACGGCAGAGCGCGCGGCGCGAACGCCCCACCGCCTTCGGCGGCCAGGGCGACCGGCAACTCCAGCAGCGCCAGCGGATTCCCGCCCGCCTCGGACAGCAGGCGGTAGCGCAGAGCGGGATCAAGCGGCGACCGGTCAAGCAGGGCCGCGGCGGCCTCCGGCGACAGCCCGTCCAGCCGCAACTCCGGAAGCCCCGCCGCAGGGAAGGCCCCCTCACCCTCCCGAACGGCGAAAATCATCACCACACCCTCGGCCCGCAGACGCCGAGCGGCGAACAGCAGCGCGTCCCGCGAGGCCCGATCGAGCCACTGCGCGTCGTCGACCAGGCAGAGCGCCCCGTCCGCACCCGCGTAGTCCGTGAGCAGGGACAACACCGCGAGCCCCACCAGCATCGGGTCGGCCCCATCCCCGTCCCGCAGCCCGCACGCCGCCTCCAGTGCCTCACGCTGCGGACCGGGCAACGCGGAGAGACCTCCCAGGGCCGGACGCAGGAGCAACTGAAGCCCCGAGTACGGCAACTCCGCTTCGAACTCGACACCCGTACCGCGAACCGTCCGCATGCCCCCGGCCGCCCCAACGGCATGGTCGAGCAGCGCCGTCTTGCCAATACCGGGCTCCCCGCGCAACACCAGCACGGCACTCTCACCCCGCCGCGCCCCCTCAAGCAGCCCCGCGACCTCCGCGACCTCCGCGTCTCTCCCACACAGCTCGACCAACCCCGCCACGATGCCCCTCGTCCCCTTTGTCCCCTTCACCCCCTCTAGAGATACAGGCTCCCCACCTCCATCCGCCCACCACGCCTAGCCAGCGCTCCAGGTCGCGGGAGCCTGTAACTCGAAGTGTGTAAAGATGATCTTGTTGTGGGTCTGGTTGTCTTTACTGGATGCGGTCTGGGTAGGCGTCGGCGAGTTCGTTGAG